>CALCIC010000818.1 GCA_937907405.1 uncultured Isosphaeraceae bacterium
CCAACCGCCGACGATCGTCGGGATGAACGACCGTCGCCAGGCTGGGAAGCCCCAGCCCGAGACGGAACACACCGTGCGTGCGGGCGATCGAGAGCGAGACCCGGCAGCCCGCCGCGACGACCCGCGACGCGATCCGAAGCGGTCCGGCCGGGGTCTCGATCGTCGTCCAGGCGTCGAGTTCGGCGCTCAGGTCGTGGTACGACACAGCGCGGCCCGACGTCTCGGACCGGTAGCCCAGCCGGTCGAAGCCCGCGGCGTCGACTCGCCCTGCGGCCACTTCGATCGAGCCGGCCCCCGCGGCGAGCAAGGCGTCGATCGTCGCCGAGAGCGCGTCGCGATCCGTCGAGGCCCAGGACCGGCCGAGTTCGTCGAGCGTCGGCGCGACGACCGCCGCGCCGGCCGCGGAGACGCGGTCGCGGACGTCTTCGGCGATCAGTCCCAAAGCCTGGGCCACCGCCCCGCGTCGGCGGTCCCCCTGGACCACGGCTACCTTGATCGAGCCGTCCATCGTTTCAGCCTCCGTGCCAACCGACTCCAGGCCGGTCCGGGAATTGACCGTGCGCCGCGGTCGACCCGCCCCTGGGCCGTCCCCCGTTGGGACCGATCCAGGACGTGCCACCGCACAAGAGCGATCACCACCGACACGCCGCAGCAGACGAAATACAGCAAATGCAGCGGAAACGCCGAGGCCGCGAAAACCAGCCCCTGGCTCCGTCGCAGGAACCGATAGAACTCGAAGTTCAAAACGAGTACGGCCGTCGCGCAGCCGCCGGCCGCAAGCCCCGCCCATGCCGAGAACGGCGCCGCGGCGGCCGAGATCAGCATCAGCCCCGTCGCGGCCACGGAAACCTGCTGCGCGACCTGCACGTTGAGATCGGTCTCGTGCGTGCCGCTCCGCTTGATCAACAGCATCCAGGGCACGCCCCGGCGAAAGACGTCGGTCCGAACCACGTCGAACACCGTCCACCGCTTCATGTGCGTCGCCTGGACGTCGCGCGCCAGGATGATCCGGCGGCCCGACCGGGTCAGCCGGTAGCCAAGCTCGATGTCCTCGATCGCCGGCCGGGGATAGAGACGAGGGTCGAATCCGCCGAATTCGAGGAAGTCGCGGCGGCGAATCATCCCGCAGCCGGTCCAGAACGTGTGAACCGGCCGGCTGTCCTGATCGAAGTCCCCCTGCTGGTGGACGTAGTGGTGCAACAGGTTGCGGAACCGGCTCACCACGCCCGGCGCGGTCGGCCGGTCGTCGTACGAGCCGAACAACCCCGTCAGCGCGGGATCGGCCGTAAACCGAGCCAATCCACGCTCGATCGTGTCCGGGTAGACGGCCACGTCGGCGTCGAGGAAGAAGATCAGGTCGGCCGAAGCATGCTCCGCGCCGCGGTTGCGGGCCGACGCCGGGCCTTGCGGGCGGTCGAGGCGCAGCACGATCGCGCCTTGGCTCTCGGCAAGGCGGCCCGAATCGTCGGTGGAGCCGTCGTCCACCACGATCAACTCATAGTCGGTCCAGGAAGAGTCTCGAAGCCGACGGAGGCAGCGCTTGAAGTCGGAACCCCCGTTGAAAACGGGGACGACGACGGAAAGCGACGGCCTCCGCGGCTCCGGGCTCGCCGGACCGGCGGGGACATCGTCCATGATTCCACCCTCGCCCGTCATAACGCGGCGCGCGCCGGTATGCGTCTCCGTCCCTGGAATCGCCCGAACGCGCGCCTTTGGAACCGTCGAATCCGCCGAACGGGGCGAACAAGCCGCCGTCGTCTCTTCAAGGGTGCACTGCTCAAACCATCCATCGGGCTCCACGGCCGCGACGTGCGCCGGGACTCTAGCCGGAACCCCCCGCCCTGTCAACGCGGGACGCCGAGAGACGTTGTGACCTTGCCCTCCGCGCGGTCTTCGGCGATCATCCGGGCGGCAGGGATGTTGGCTCATGCGGGGGATCGGGTGACGACGCGACTGGACCCGAATACCAACCCAAATGCCAGCCCGAAGCGCAAGCGAGGGTTGAATGGATCTGGCCGGCGCTGAACGCCGCGACCATTCCAAGGCGGTCCCCTCGCTCGCGCGTCGGGCTGGTATTCCAAACCCTTACATGAGTCGGAATGTTTCTCGATCGACGAAGATTAGGAGGTCGGAGTCATGGACTTCGGATTCTCGGCAGAACAGCAGAAATGGTATGACGCGGCCGTCGCCTTCGCCAAGGAACAGCTCGTCGACCCCGACGCCGTCGCCCGCGACCAGCGCGGCGAGTTCTGGCGCGAGGGCTATGAACGGTGCGCGAAGTTCGGCGCCGCCGGCCTGCCCGTCCCGGCTGAATACGGCGGACAGGGCGCGGACGTCGCCACGACGGTCGCCGCGATGGAAGGGCTCGGCTACGGCTGCGTCGACACGGGGCTCCTGTTCTCGTTGAACGCGTCGCTCTGGACGATCACGATGCCGATCCTCGTCTTCGGCGACGAGGCCCAGAAGA
>CALCIC010000819.1 GCA_937907405.1 uncultured Isosphaeraceae bacterium
GCGGCAGCGTCGAAGCCTCGGGGACGATCCTCCACGACTGGGGCGCGCACATGGTCGACCACGCGCTGCAACTGGGCCTGGGGCCTTGCCGCCGGGTGACGGCCTGGCTGTTCGAGAGCCCCTGGACGGGGGTCGACAACGGCGGCCACGGGCGGGTGGTCATGCAGTTCGAGAACGCGATCTTCCAGGCCGAGACCAGCCGGATCTGCCGGATCGACCGCCCCCGGTGGTGGATCGTGGGGACCGAGGGGGGGTTCGTGAAATTCGGCGTCGACCCCCAGGAGGAAGCGCTCCGCGCCGGCGACATCGACTCGGCCCACGAGTCCGAGAGCCTTCAAGGGACCCTGAGCACGGGCACGGACGCCGACGCCAGCGTCTCCGTCACCGTCCAGCGCCGGGTCCCCTCCGTCCGCGCCCACTGGGACGGCTTCTACGCCAACATCGCCGCCCACCTGAAGCGCGGCGAGCCGCTGGCCGTGACCGCCGAGCAAGGCCGCGACGTGGTGGCCGTCCTCGAAGCCGCGATCGAGTCGTCGCGCGAAGGCCGCACCGTCAGCGGCTCATGGGGAAGCTGAGCCCCCCTCGCTCGACGTCGAGTCCTCTCCGTCCGATCTCTGGAGGTTCGTCCCCTTGGTGATCCACTGTCCGTCCTGCAATCACGCGATCCGCATCGTCGACGTCCGGCCGGGCCGGTTCAGCCCGAACTGTCCCGACTGCGGCGCGACCTTCCAATTGACGATCCCCACGGAAGGACTCGGTCCGATCGTCTCGGCGGCCGAAAAGCCATCGGCGGAGCCGGTCGAGTCCGCGCCGTCGTTGGAGGCGTTGCCGGTCTCGATCGACGCGCCCGAGCCCGTCTTCACGATTGGCCGGCTGCCGCGCGGGACGCCTCGACGGATCGGCCGTTATCTCGTGCTGCGACTGTTGGGGCGCAGCCCTCGCGGCAAGTCGCTGCTGGCCCGGCCGACGTCGCTCGCCGGCCCCGTCGTGCTCAAGCTCGTCGAGGCCGACCGCGCCGACGATCCGATCTTCGTCGAGCGCCACCTCCGCGAGGCGATGGCCGCGGCCCAGCTTGACAGCCCCTACCTCGCGCCGATCGTCGAGATCGGCCGGGCCGGGTCGTCGACGTACACGGCGCTGGAATACCTGCCGGGGGCGTCGCTGGCCGAGGAATTGGCCCGGCGCGGGCCGATCGACGGCCGTCAAGCGGCGGCCTGGATCCTCCAGGCGGCGCGCGGGTTGGCGGTCGCGCACGCGCAGGGGATCTGGCATCGCGACGTCAAGCCCGAGAACCTGCGGCTCAGCCCCGACGGACTGGTCGTGGTCGACGACCTCGGACTTGAAACCACCCCCTCCTTGGCGGCGGCCGAGAGCGGACGCGACCAGGAGGGTAGGAAAGGCCCGCGCGGCCGGGGCGCGACCGCGTCGCAAGACGCCGCGCCGGCCTCGTCGAAGATCGCCCGGGCGGCCGCGGGCACGCCGACCTTCATGGCCCCCGAACAGGCCCGCGACGCGATCCTCGTCGACGGCCGCGCCGACGTGTATTCGCTCGGCTGCACGTTCTACAATCTCGTCACCGGCCGACCGCCCTTCGATCGGCGGAACGCCTCCGAGTTGATCTCCGGACATCAAAACGAGCCGATCGTCGCCCCCCGCGAGTTCGCCCCAAGCCTGCCGCACGCGCTGTCGGACGTCATCCTGACCATGTGTCGCAAGACGCCCGAGGAACGCTACCCGAGCATGGACGTGGTGGTCGACGTCCTCGAGAACTGGCTCGGGCTGCGGTCCGGCCCGAAGACGACCGACGAGCGCGGCTACAACGAGGCGATCCAGCAAGCGGCCCACGTCCTGACCGAGTCGCCCGCCGCCAAGCTGCGCCGACTGACCCTGCTCGGGGCGGGCGGGGCCTGGTTGGCCTTCTTGCTGCTCCTGGTCGCGCTCGGAGCGTACCAGGTCGCCCTCGTGATCGCGGGGTTCGGCCTGCTGACCTCGGCGGCCCTGGCGCTGACCTCGAAGTCGTCGTGGCCGTCGGGACTGGCGGACCTCGCCCGCGAAGTCTTGCTCGGCGACGGGCCGCGGTCCTGGATCGTCACGGGGGTTGGTCTGGTCGTGCTCGTCGGGTTGGTTCTGAAGAGCGGTCTGGTCTGTTCGCTGCTGTTCCTCGGGCTTTGCGTGGGGTCTTTGATCGGGGCGTTCCATTACTTCGTCGATCGACCGTTCGCGGCGGAGTCGAGCCAGGCGGTCGCGGGCGTCGCTGATGCGCTTCGACGGCTTCGACAGGCGGGCTACGACGAGCGGAAGCTCCGCGCCAAGCTGGCCGACGCCGCCGGTCGCGGCTGGGAGCCGCTGTTCGCGGCCGTGTTCGGCGATCGCGCGACGGCCGCTGAGCGGCTCCGCAGGCTCTACGACCCTTCGGCGGGCGTCCTTTCCGGGCGACTCTCGTGGAAGAGCGCCGTCGAACGGGGGCTGGCGGGCGTGCTCGAACGCCGGCGCGACCGTCGCTTGCAACGGCTGTTCGAACAGGTCGAGGAAGCGCGGCTGGAGGCCGAAGGCGTGAACCAGATGACCGCCCGGCGGCGGTCGTGGCGGATCGCCAAGGCGCTGATCCTGGCCGCGGCCGAATGGCGGGACGAGCAACACGCGCTGGCCGGCGACTCGGCGACGCCTCGCGCGGTCGGCCCGACTCTGCCGCAACGGCTCCGAAACGCCGTCGAGGAGCCCGACCACGTCCTGGCGCCTCACGAATCCGGCGCGGGGCCGCTGCGTCGGCAATTCGACGCGCTGTCGGCCCTCGCGTTCGGCCGCTCGGCCCGCCTGGCCGTCGGCGCCTTGCTGCTGGCGGGGCTGGCGTTCTGGTCGCACACCCATCAGGTCGTCACCGCCGAGCAAGTCGGCGAGGCCGCGACTCAGGTCGGTCGGATCGCCCGTCAGGCCGCCGAGAACGCCGACCCCAGCCTGCTTCAGGACATCGAAGTCGACGTCCAGGTCGAGCGCGCCAAGCTGTTTCAACCGCTCGGCGAGCCCTGGCTTCCCGAATCGCTCCGCGCGATCCTCGCCGCCAACCTCGGCGCGGCGGGTTTGCTGCTGGTGTTCGCGGCCCTGTTCCGCTCGCTGGTCGTCGGGGGGTTCGCGTTCCTCGCCGCCGCGATCATCCTCTTCGGCCCGGCGCTCGGCCTGACCAGCGCGTGGCTCTCTCCCCATTTCAGCCCCCCCGCGCAGGCGATGGTCGTCGGCGTCGCCGTCCTGGTCGTCGGGGTCCTCGTCGCGCGAAGAAGCGGCGCCGCATGATCAATGCGTTGCATCGTCGACGGTCTTGACGAGGGCGTTGAACAGAAGTCGATACGTCCCGAGGGTCCACCCCCGATGCTGAGGGGGAAAGCCGAACAGGACGACGCGGCCGGCGCCCTTGTCGACTTCGACGAGCGCGGGCTTGCCCTCGATTCGCGAGGCGCCGAGCAGCCAGCCGCTTTCGAGCGTCTCGAACAAAGCGTAGCGGGCGATCACCCGAACGCGGCGAAGCTCGGCGTTCGGCTCGCCGAACGCCGTCGAGCGGTCGAAGTAGACCGAGAACCTCTCGGGCATGCCCATCGAGAGACGATCGGGCGCGCCGAGCCTCGCGCCCAGAACCGACCCGGGACAGCGGAACTCGTCCGTCGAAACGCCCTTGAGCGCGTTCTCGACCGGCAGCCTCAGTTCGTCGATCGCATAGTCGCAGGAGTCCGCCAGGCAGATCAGGAAGCCCCCCGCGTCGACGAACCGCCCGATCGCCGCCGCCCCCTCGGGCCCCAGCCCTCCAACGTATTTCGGGTCCGACCGTCCCCGCTCATATCCGCTCCTCAAGATCGTCGCCGAGGTCGAGGGCAGGATCAGCACGTCGATCATCCGGTCGAGGCCGCCGGCCCGCGCGTCGGCGTCATGGATCGTTACGAAGGAATACTCGAATTCTTCGAGCACGAAACGGGTCCAGCCCTCGTCCGCGTTCGGCACCCACGATTGATAGACGCCGATCCGAGGCGCGACCACGCGCGCGGCCCGACCGGCGGCCGGCTTCGAGGCGGGACGAGGCCGCGACGCCA
>CALCIC010000820.1 GCA_937907405.1 uncultured Isosphaeraceae bacterium
TACAACTACCTCCCCTGCCCCGACGACATCTACGTCTCGCCCAGCCAGATCCGCCGGTTCGGGCTCAAGACCGGCGCCATCGTATCGGGCCAGATCCGCCCTCCCAAGGAGAACGAGCGTTACTTCGCCCTGCTCCGGGTCGAGGCGATCAACTTCGAGGACCCCGACAAGCTCAGCGAGAAGGTCTGCTTCGACGACCTGACCCCGCTGCATCCCGAGGGCCGCATCCGGCTGGAGACGACCGCCGAGGAGGTCAATACCCGGGTCATCGACATGGTCACGCCGATCGGCTTCGGCCAGCGCGGGGTGATCGTGGCGCCTCCCCGGACGGGCAAGACGATCCTGCTCCAGAAGATCGCCAACAGCGTCCTCACCAACCATCCCGAAGCCTACGTGATGGTGCTCCTGATCGACGAGCGTCCCGAGGAAGTCACCGACATGGAGCGGTCGGTCAAGGGGCCGACCGCCGAGGTCATCAGCTCGACCTTCGACGAGCCCGCCTCGCGACACATCCAGGTCGCCGAGATGGTCATCGAGAAGGCCAAGCGGATGGTCGAGTTCGGCAAGGACGTCGTCATCCTGCTCGACTCGATCACCCGGCTGGCGCGCGCCTACAACACCGAGGCGCCCCACTCGGGCAAGATCCTCACCGGCGGCATCGACGCCTCGGCCCTCCAGAAGCCCAAGCGGTTCTTCGGCGCCGCCCGCAAGATCGAGGAGGCCGGCAGCCTGACCATCCTGGCCACCGCGCTGGTCGACACCGGCAGCCGCATGGACGACGTGATCTTCGAGGAGTTCAAGGGGACCGGCAACATGGAGCTGCACCTCGAGCGCCGGCTCGTGGAGAAGCGGGTCTGGCCGGCCATCGACGTCAACAAGTCGGGCACCCGCCGCGAAGAGCTGCTGATGGACGCCGACGAGCTTCGTCGCGTCTGGATCCTCCGCCGCGTCCTCCACGACATGAACCCGGTCGAGGCCATGGAGTTCCTGGTCGGCCGGATGAAGAAGACCAAGACCAACGCCGACTTCCTCTCGACCATGAACCTGTAATGGAGCGATCGATTCATCGCCGGTCGGGCGTCTTCTTCCCTTGCCTGGGACGACCCGACCGTGGTATCGAGACCTCGGAATACCAGCCCGACGCGCAAGCGAGGGGATCGCCTGAGGAGGCCGACGGTGGACGTCGCAACCGACGCGCATCGCTCCCTCGCTCGCGCGTCGGGCTGGTAGGAAACTCTCCGCTTGCGGGCCGACGGTCGTTCCTCGCGAACTGGATCGGCCCCCCGGCTCTCTTCCCAGACTTTGAAACACACCACCCATGCCGACCTTTGAAGGCGATTTCTCGACTCCCCCTGGCCGATTCGCGGTCGTCGTCGCCCGGTTCAACGCACTGGTGACCGAGCCTCTCCTCGCCGGCTGCCGCGACGCGCTGGCGCGTCACGGCGTCGGCGACGACCGGCTCGACGTCTACTGGGTCCCCGGCTCGTTCGAGGTTCCCCTCATCGCTCGCAAGTTGGCCGAGAAGGGGGACCACGCGGCGATCGTCTGCCTGGGCTGCGTGATCCGGGGCGAAACCGGCCACTACGACCACGTCGCCGGCCAGGCCGCCGGCGGCGTCTTGCAGGCGAGCCTCGCCACCGGCGTCCCCGTGATTTTCGGCGTCCTGACCACCGAGACCGTCGAGCAGGCCCTCAACCGCGCCGGCCTCAAGGCCGGAAACAAGGGCGCCGAGGCCGCCCTCGCGGCGATCGAGATGGTCAACCTGTTGGCGCGAATCGAGCCTCGATAGGAGCGTCCGCCGATGTCGTCGTCCCTTTTGCCGCAGGCCTTCTGGTTCCGCGTCGCCGCGTCCTGTCCCAAGGTCGAGGGGATTCCGCGCCTCGACTCCAAGGGCTCGTTGCTCGACCTGCCGGCGGCCTGCGCGCTTCCCGAACTGGCGGCGCTCGACGGCCGAAGCCCGTGGGCGTCCGTTCGGGTCGGCTGGAGCGGGGAGGGGATCGGGATTGCGATCCAGGCTGAGGGCCTGGGGGCGAACGCCAGGACGCCCGATCGCCCCGAGGGCTTCGCCACCGTCAACGTCTGGATCGACACCCGCGACACCCGCAACGTCAGCCGGGCGACCCGCTACTGCCATCGCTTCGTCGCGCGCCTGAAGCTGGGCCGTGACAGGAAGTCGCTCACTCCCGAGGTCGAACAGCGGCCGATCGCCCGAGCCCTCGCCGACGCCCCCCTCGCCTCGACGGACCTGTTCGCCGCCCGGGCCCAGCTTCAGAAGTCCGGCTGGTCGCTCGAACTCTTCCTTCCGGCCAAGGCCCTCAACGGCTTCGACCCCGAGACCAACCGCCGCCTCGGCTTCGCCTACCAGATCGCCGACCATGAGCGCGAGGACCAGTTCCTCGGCGTCGGCCGCGAGTTCCCCCTCGGCGAAAACCCCAGCCTCTGGTCGACGCTCGAACTCCAGCCTTGATCGATCCGCGCTGCGCCCAGGGGATCGGACTCCCATGCGCCTCGCGTGCCATCCCATCCCGTCTCCGAGGCTGTCCGGGAAGTCCGGCTCGATCGATTCACATCGGTCTTGTCTGTAAAGATGGGGGTCTTGGGTGCCACGGGTTCCGTACTCGGCCCCCGTGTACGCGAGGCCCGGCCGGCACGGGGTCCGAGTACGGAACCCGTGGCACCCCGCTTAAGCCGTTCCAGGGAGTTTTCCGGATAGCCTCTCAACACGTCCTCGGTAATCGACGCTCGTCCGTCGCGGCTCGCCGTTGCGCGTCGATGAGGGCGCCTGCGCGCTTCTTGGTCCGCCAGGACGCTTGCGGTCAGGTCGGCTCGTCTGTATAACGGATGTTTGACATGATCGTAGCGGACTGAGATACGATCATGGCGTGCTCTCGCGAGAGCGGATCGCGATTCTGAATCCGCCGCGCCATCTTGATATTGAGCCGAGATCCATCATGATCCCAAGCGTCGCACCACACCGTTTCCTCCTAGCCATGCTGTTTCTCGCGTTCCCCGTCGTGATCGCGCGCCCAGGTTCCGCCGACGAGCCGGATGTGAAGAAGCCGATCCCGGCCGCCGAGGCGCGAAACCATATCGGCGAGACCTGCACCATTGAGACGACCATCCGCGCGAGCAAGAACGCCGAGGGGCATCGGGAGTACTACCTCGACTCCGAGGAGGACTTCCACGATGAGAAGAACCTCGCGGTGGTCATCAGTTACGATCACACCGACCTGTTCAAGCAAGCGGGAATCGCCGACCCGTCCGAGCATTACAAGGGCAAGACGCTGCGGGTCACGGGCAAGGTGATCCACGAGAACGAACAGGTGCGCGTCCGGGTCGAGGATCCGAAGAAGATCCAGATCGTCGAGAACGTCGCGAAGTAGACCTCCCTTGTCAACGGCGCAACAAGCGCAGTAGGCGCGTCCGCGCCGCCTTGCCCCGGAGGGTTTTATGGAGAAGCGTTCCCGCGCCGCCGGCTTCACGCTGATCGAGTTGCTGGTCGTGATCGCGATCATCGCCGTGTTGATCGCGTTGTTGCTTCCCGCCGTTCAGGCCGCCCGCGCGGCGGCGCGGCGGATTCAGTGCGTCAACAACATGAAGCAGCTCGCCCTGGCCACGATGAATTACGAGTCGACCTACTCGGTGTTCCCGCCGGGGCAGATGCGGATGGCGACCAAGCCCCCCTGGGGCACCACCCTGTTCATGAGCATGCTCCCCTTCATCGAGCAACAGCCGCTGTTCAATAGCTGGAACTTCAACAACGGGAACGACAACCTTTATGGAAGCACGGCCAGGACCGCGACCGTCCTCGGCGCGCTGCTGTGTCCCGGCGACGTGATCCCCGTCAACCCGATCGAGAGCAGCCCGGGATCGAACAAGTGGTTCGCGATCGCCAGCTACGGCGGTAACGCCGGCTCGCAGTCGCACCCGTACACGGCCGTCACCAGGGACGGGATTTATACCTACACGGGCCCCGGCTCGACCGGCCCGGGGAACACTCAGGTGGCCGTCTCGGGCGTCACCGACGGACTCTCCAACACGTTGTTCTACGGCGAGCGCAACCACCTGGATCAGAACTACGATACGTTCGCGGCGGCCGGCCTCACCTTCTTCCAGGAGAAGATGGGCGAGTGGGGTTGGTGGGCGTCGTCGAGCGGCGGCTTCGCGCTGTCGGACGTGGCGATGAGCACGTTCGCCCCGATCAACTACAAGATCCCCTTCAGCTACGCCAACGCCCCCCCCGACGCGAAGAACCCAAGCACCTTCACCACCAAGTACGAGTATCCGCGCGTCAATTCGTTCGGCAGCCAGCACCCGGGGGGCGCCAACTTCGCGATGGCCGACGGCTCGGTGCGATTCTTGAAGGATTCGATCGCGATGCCCATCCTGCACGCCCTGGGGACGCGGGCCGGCGGCGAGGTTGTTTCCGCCGATTCCTACTGAGTCCGCTCCAGACCGACGTACGGGCGCTTCTGTCGCTCACGAGCCGAACCGTCTAAGATGAGGTTCATCCCTCCCGCGCCCCACGCGTGCCGGGCCCGTCGGGAGATCCTGGAGGAACCGCAGATGGCCGAGTTCGTTTATCAAACACCCTTCCCCCTTGGCCCCGACACGACCGAGTACCGCAGCCTCGGCAGGGAATTCGTCTCGCTCGCGAACTTTGAGGGGGAGGAAATCCTCAAGATCCAGCCCGAGGCGCTGACGCTGCTGGCCCGCGAGGCGTTCCGCGACGTCTCGTTCCTCTATCGCCCGGCCCACCTTCAGAAAGTCGCCGCGATCCTCGACGACCCCGAGTCCTCCCCCAACGACAAGGGGGTCGCC
>CALCIC010000821.1 GCA_937907405.1 uncultured Isosphaeraceae bacterium
ACTCGAGAACAGAGCGCTGAGGCTGACGAGCTTGCCGTCGGTCACCACGGCGCTCAGCGTGCCGGTAAGCAGCACCGGCGTGTCGTTGGTGTTCGGCGAAGGGGCGGCGCCGTCCACCGACTGGACCCGGAAGGCGATCTGGAACGGGACGTTGGTGTAGGTCGCCGACCCGCTCCCGGCGTTGCTCGCGACCGTGAAATTGCCGATGTTGAACGAGTCGCCCGTCGTCGTCTTTCCGTACTGGACGCCCTGATAGACGATGATCGGCTCGCCCACGACGCCGAAGCTGTCGACGGAGCCGGAAGTGCTGTACGAGATCGGCGATTCGATCGGGCTGGCGGAGAGGCGGGCGGTGGTTCCCAGCATCATCAGCGCCGCGAGAGTCACGGCGGACGACGTGGTTGCGAGGCGCATCCGTGCCATCATCTTCGGGTGTTCTCCTGGTTTGGAATCCGTCCCTACCCCTCCGAAAAGTGCAAGCGTTGCACTCGAAAAACTCGCGGAGGGGTGAGAGCACGCGCGGTGTCATCAATTCAAAATTTTGTCGTCGCGCGTTCCTGTCGATTGGGGAGCATAGTGGAACTGTATTTTTTGTAAAGATCGATCGCGTGGAATCACGTCGTGTGGGATCGACGATCCCGGCGCGGTGGGGCGAGCGGGTACTTGGTTGTGGCGAGGCGTCGCGGTCGGCTATCGTGGAAACTCGAGGTCCCGCGTTCGGGATCGCGTAGACCGCCAGGGATGTTGAGCCGCGCCGAGCTGGGATTGGCGGATTCGTTTCCAGATGCAGAGGAGAGTTCGAGGAATGGTCGGCCTGGCTGCTCGTTCATCGCCTTACGCCCTGGCGTTCTTCAGTAGCCTCTGCATCATGATTCTGGAGTTGGTGTCGAGCCGACTCGTCGCGCGGCACGTCGGATCGTCGTTGACGGTCTGGACCAGCGTGATCGGAATCATTTTGGGGGGGATTTGCCTCGGGAACGTTCTGGGTGGGCGGCTGGCCGACCGCGTCGAACCGCGGCGGGTCGTCGGACCGCTGTTCGCGCTTGGTTCGTTTCTGACGCTGAGCACCCTCTGGGTCAACTCGCAGATCGCCCTCGTCATGCCGTCGCCCGACGTGCTCAACTGGGAGCTGCGCACGGTCATCGTCGTGACGCTCGTCTTTCTGCTGCCGGCCACGGTCCTGGGGATGGTCGGGCCGGTCGTGGCCAAGATGGCCGTCGAGCAGTCGGAGCGGGCCGGAAGCGCCATCGGCGACGTCTACTTCTGCGGCGCGATCGGGTCGATCGTCGGCACGTTCACGGCGGGATTCGTCCTCATCTACCTCGCGCCGACGTCGGTGATCGTCCTGGTAGTGGCCGCGGCGCTCGCGGCCCTGGCCGCGACGCTTTGCAAAGACGCTGCCGCTCGGGCGTTCGGATGGCTGACCGCGGCGCTGTTGGCCCTGGGGACGATCGCCCCGCTGGTCCGAATGCTGGGGATCGGAGGGATCGAGCTCGGCGGCTATCACCTGAACTACCTGGCGCTGCTCGGAAATTTGACGGCCGTCGGGCTGGCGGTCTTCGCGGCCGGCTCGGTCTGGTCGTCCTCGCGCGCCGCTCGAACCGCCCCGATTCCGGTCGACGTGGGGAAGGGCGATCCGGACGCAATTCGGCCGAGCCTCGGCGATCTCGCGGTCCTTGCCTTTCTGGCGAGCCTGGGGTTCATGGCGATGGAGATGGTTGCGGGTCGGCTGGTGACGAGACACCTAGGGTCGAGCGTGTACGGCTGGACGAGCGTGATCGGCGTCTTGCTCGCGGGCCTGAGCATCGGCAACTACCTGGGCGGTCGGATCGCCAATCACGTCCGGAGCGAGAAACAGGCGAGCTGGCTGTTCCTGTTCGCCTCGATCCTCACGCTGGCGATTCTGTTCCTCGACAACATGCCGGAATGGCTGCTCAAGTGGCTCGATTTCGGTCCACGACCCAGCATGCTCAGCTACGCGATCACGTGGACCGACCTGAACCTCCTTGGGACGTCGATCCCGCTGACCTGGCCCTACCGCGTCCTGCTGGTGGTGGTGATCGTGTTCTTCCTGCCGTCGGTCTCGATGGGGACGGTCAGTCCCGTGGTGGCGAAGCTCGCCGTCGACCGTCTCAAACGGTTCGGGAAGACCGGCGCGGCCATCGGCGAGGTTTACGCCTGGGGGATGGTGGGAAGCATCCTGGGGACGTTCCTGACGGGCTTTTTCCTGATCGACGTGCTGGGGACCAAAGGGGTCTTGCTGGTGCTCGCGGCCGTCCTGGCTCTGGCGGCGACGATCCTGGGAACCGTCTGGCACGCGGTCTGGGCGGGGATTCCGCTGGGACTCTGCATCATCGCGTTCCTCCCCGCCGCCTGGACTGACAAGATCGGCCAGGAGTGGAGCATCCGCGAGGCCAGGGGGAATCCCGACATCAAGTCGGAAGGGCTCGCCTGGGTGGATGAGAGCAATTACTATTACATCAAGGTGGAGAACGAGCCCGGCGAACAGGGGCGCCAACTTCGGACGCTGGTCCTCGACAACCTGATTCACGGCTATTTCATCCTCGGCCACCCCGAGCAGCTCGATTACGACTACGAGCACATCTACGCGCTGGTCGCCTACCGCGCGGCGCAGGCCGGCGGCAGGATCACCCTGGCCTCCCCGCCGACGTCTCCCCCCGGGAGCGCCGGCGGAACGTTGCCCGACGACGTGTTCGCCGGGGACGGGGGGACGGGCGCATTGAGATCGAAGGCGGCGGCCGGGATCGTTGACGACGGCCCCGGAGTCGACGACGAGTTCTCGGCCGACGAGTCGCTTTCATGGTATCCCAAAATCGAGTCGTCCACTCTCAAGACGCTGTTTCTGGGGGGGGGCGCGTACACGTTCCAGCGCCACGTGCAGCACATCTACCCCGGCGCCGAGGTGGACGTGGCCGAGATCGACCCCGCCGTCACCCGCGCCAATTTCAAGGCGACGGGACTTCCCGAGAACACGAAGATCAACACCGTCTGGGGGGACGCCCGGCAGTTCGTCGAGCGCAATCAGGACAAGAAGCAGTACGACGTGGTGTTCGGCGACGCCTTCAACGACTTCTCCGTCCCCTGGCACCTGACGACCAGGGAGTTCAACGACAAGATCGCCAAGATGATGAGCCCCACCGGCGTCTACATGATCAACATCATCGACGCCTACGAGTCGGACGCCGAGGCGATCAGGAAGGCCGACAAGCAGATCGCCCGGATCGAGGCCGGCTCGCGGGAGGTCGACGACGAGAAGCAGGAGGTCAAGGTCGTGCCCGGTCGGGTCGTCGACGACGCGGAGAAGGAGCGGATCCGCCGCGAATGGCTCGCCAAGGCGCATCGGTACGGCAGCTTCCTCGGCTCATGGGCGGCGACGGCCAAATTGACGTTTCCTCACGTCTACATCTTCGGCACCAATCGCGAGGCGGGCTCGGGAGCGCGCGAGACGTTCGTCGTGATCGCCTCCAAGCAGCCGTTGGACCTGGACGACCTCGGCCGCCGCGCCGGCGACCCCCGCTTCTACAAGGGCCACCGCCGCACCGAGCCCGTTCCCTACGGGCCGGAGGACGAGGAGACGGTCGTCAAGAATCGATCGCGGGGCATCATCCTCACCGACGACTACGCCCCCGTCGAGAACCTGCTCGCGCCCGTCGCCGAGACCCGCGGCGACGATTGAAAGGAAACCACCCGTGACGGACACCCAGAATCAAACGTCCCCCCCGGCCGAGCCGACGAAGAAGCCCGACCGCACCTGGACGATCGTCGCCAGCCTGTTCCTGGCGTTCTGGCTGGTGTACTTGTTGTTCGCGGCCCCTCGGCGGCCGGGGCCGATCGACCTCTCCGGGCCCGGTTCGCCGGCCGATTTCAACTGGACGCTTCGCGACCTGAACGGCGCCTCCCTCAAGTTCGCGAAGTACGAGGGCAAGACGGTCTTCCTCAACATCTGGGCGACCTGGTGCCCCCCCTGCGTCGCCGAGATGCCGTCGATCGCCCGGCTCGCCAGCGATCCGAGCTTGCAAGGAAAGAACATCGAATTCGTCTGCGTGGCGACCGACGACGAGATCAACACCGTCCGCAACTTCGTGCGGTCGAAGAAGTGGCCGATGACCATCCTTCACGCCGAAGCGCTGCCAGGCGCCTATTTGACCGAGGGCATCCCGACGACGTTCATCATCGCGCCCGACGGCCGCGTGGTCTCAACGACCGTCGGCGGCCGGGAGTGGGACGATCCCGAGACGGTCAAGAGCCTGCAAGCCGTCGCCGCGGTCCCCCCCAAACCCCCGGCCGTCCCCGCCCCGCCCTCCGAGCCCCCCGCAACGTGATTCTGCCCGCCCCCTGAATCGGCGGCCGGCTTGAAACCGGCGGGGGAGCCTGGGGCGAAGTCAGCCCCCCAGCGGCGGAGGCTCGTGGAGGAATCGCCAGTGCTGATCGACGATCGCGGATCGATCGGCGCGGGGGCCCGCGAGCCAGACGCCGCGGAGCCGACCGCGAAGCACGACCCCCTTCTCCAGATCGTAGCCGAAGAGTGCGTATCGAGTCGCGGCGATCGTCGATCCATCCGCCAGGGTCTCGACCGCGCGGCGCGAGACGTCGTAGGGATGCACTATCTCAAGGTAGGTGGTCGCGTCTTCGACCGGAACCGCGAGCGGCCCGAACGGGTGGTCGCTCGACGCCGGAACCGGCGCGGTGATCAGGCGTTGAAGGACTTCGGCGGACTCGCGGCCGTCGTAGCTGAGAAGGGCCGCGAAGCGGTCGCGCGGTTCGACGGTCGTCGACCGGGCGCCCGGCGTATCGATGAACGTGGATTCGACCATGATCTCGAGTTTCCGCAACTCGCCGACGGTGCTCGTCGACGCCTGGACCTCCAGGTCGAGGCCGTCGCCGTCGAGGCTCGGCCCCCAGGCGGCCCGGATCGTCAGGCCGTGCCAGCCGCGCGGCGCGTAGGTCGCCAGCACGCGGGAGTGGAGCAACTCGACGCCGACCAGATCGTCCGCCCGGAACGCCGCGTCCTCGCGACGCCCCGTCGCGGTCAGTCCCGAGAGAACCAGGAGCCGTTGCGTTCCGCCGTCCGTCGTTCGCGGCCCGATACGGCCGCCGGACGTATCGAGCGTCCAGCCGCGGCCCCCCCACTCGATCGTGTAGTCGTCGGCCGAACGTCGCCAGTTCGTCGCTTTCACCAGTACAACTCAACGTCGGGAAGGACGGTAAAAGACAAGGCTCATGAGGGGAGTCCAGTGCGGACCCGAAGGCCCTCCGGTACAAGCCCAAAGCGCAAGCGAGTGGATTCCAAGGGCCTATGACGATCCACTCGCTTGCGCCTCGGGCTTGTAACGGCCTTCTCGTCACCGCCAACCCTACTAAGCCAAAGACTAAAACCCCGTCGACTCGTATTGCTACGAGTCGGCGGGGCCGGAACAGAGAAGAGGCCGGATGATCGAGGCCGACGCCTCGGTCGACTGGAGAGGCTGGTACGAAAAGCGTCACAGCCGACACCCTTGAAAATACTCGTCGCGAGGCCAATGTCAAGGGGCAAGGTAGATTTCGTGATTTTTTCCATTATCAATGATAAAGTTCGTTTAACGTGCGATCTGCGACAGATCGAAACGATGAGGTCCCGGCGAGGAATTACGAGGGAACTGGTAGTATTCGGCCGCGCCGGTCTCGGGGTTGATCTGGAAGCCGGGCTCCTCGCGAACGTGCAGCAGCGTTCCTTCGGCCGTCGACTCGATGGAATCAATCGTCCACGAGTGATGAACGCCGTCGCCGTGTGTGACGATCAGGGTCCGTCCGGTCGAGGCGGGGTCGTCGGGCAGCTTGTCGGGGCTGACGAACCAGCCTCGGCCGCGCTCGTTCCGCTTCCTGACCGAACCGGTGATCGCGCCGGTGATCCGCGGCAGCGACAGCAGCCTGCCGCCGGCCTCGGCGAAGGTCCCTCCGGCGAGCACCGCCCCCTGGTCGTTCACCCTCACTGCGAGACCGTCGGTCGTGACGAACCGCCCGTTGGCGAGCTGGACCTTCAGCGTCTTGCCCGGCTCACGGTTGACGACGACGTGTTCCGGGCCGTCGGGGGTCTCGACCAGGACGACGACGCCGTTTTCGACCGATTCGACGCGGCCGACCTTCGCCAGCGGGGCGACCCCCGGAGTCACGGGTTCGAACAGCGTCACGAAGACCGTGCGCAACGTCTCGCCGTTCGTCGATCGACGCCGGACGATCAGGCTGGCGCGTTCGGTCTCGTCGTCGGCGTCGGGCGACTCCGCGCTCGACGCGGTGATCAGGGTCGCCGGCAAGTCGCCCAGGATGTGAAGCTTGAGGGTCGGCTGCGTCTCGGAGTCGCCGCGCAGGCTGACCAATCGCGTCTCCGACGCCTCCGCGCGACCGCCCAGGACGACCTGGCAGGGCCCGCTGATCTTGCTTTGCATCCTCGGGTGGAATTCACCGTAAGCCTGGACGAACCACCGTCCGCTCTCGGCCTTCGCCGAATCGACGTATGCGATGGAAGGAGGGAGCAGGCTCGCCGGCGCCGGCTGGGCGGGAGTGACCAGCCGCCACCGCTCCTTGCGATCGGCGGCCGCGTGGAAGATCTGGTCGTGTTGAAGTCCGCCGCTGACCTCGAAGACCGACAACGCGTAGCGACCATGGGCGGACTGCGACGCCACGAACGTCTCTCGATAGCGCGTGGTGGATTCGGGGTAGGCGAAGCGGTCTTCAA
>CALCIC010000822.1 GCA_937907405.1 uncultured Isosphaeraceae bacterium
CGACACGGCCTGCCTCGACCAGGCCCTCGAACTGCTCGTGCGGTCGGGCTACAGCCTGCCCCACGCGATGATGATGCTGATCCCCGAGGCGTGGAACAACCACGAGTCGATGTCGCAGGCGAAGAAGGACTTCTACGCCTACCACAGTTGCCTGATGGAGCCGTGGGACGGGCCGGCCTCGGTGACGTTCACCGACGGCAAGACCATCGGCGCGACCCTCGACCGCAACGGCCTTCGCCCCAGCCGGTACGTCGTCACGACCGACGACCGCGTGATCATGGCTTCCGAGGTCGGCGCGCTTCAGATCGCCCCCGAGAACGTCGTTTCCAAGGGCCGGCTCGAGCCCGGCCGGATGTTCCTGGTCGATCTCGAGCAGGGCCGGATCGTCGACGACGAGGAGTTGAAGCATCAGATCGCCACGGCCAGGCCGTACGGCAAGTGGCTCCGCGAATTCATGGTCCCCCTGGCCGAGCTGCCGGAGGCCCCCGAGGTCCCCGGCCCCGACCACAAGACGCTCTACACCCGGCAGCGGGCGTTCGGGTTCACGCTCGAAGACCTCAAGTACATCCTCGCCCCGATGGGCGAGCGCGGCGAGGAGGCCATCGGCTCGATGGGCAACGACGCCCCCCTGGCCGTGCTTTCGGACCGCGCCCAGCCGCTGTTCGGTTACTTCAAGCAGCTTTTCGCCCAGGTTACCAACCCGCCGCTCGACGCGATTCGAGAGGAGTTGGTGACTTCGGTCTTCACCGGCGCGGGGGGGGAGAAGAACCTGCTCGAACCCGCGCCCGATTCGTGCCGCCAGATCGCGCTCGATCTGCCGGTCGTCGACAACGACGAGCTGGCGCGGTTGAAGCAGCTCGACAGCTGGCGAGGGTTCACGTCGGTGACCTTGCCGATGCTCTTCCCGGTGGCCGAGGGCGCCGCCGGCATGGAGCGGGCGCTCCAGTCCATGTTCGACATGGCCTGCGAGGCGATCGAGCAAGGGGCCAGCCTGATCATCCTCTCCGACCGCGGAGTCGACGCCGAGACGGCGCCGATCCCCTCGCTTCTGGCGTGCTCGGGGCTGCACCATCACTTGGTCCGCCAGGGCCTCCGGGCGCGGGCCGGGTTGCTGATCGAATGCGGCGACGCTCGCGAGGTCCACCACTGCGCCCTGCTCCTGGGCTACGGGGCCGGCACGATCAACCCGTACGTCGCCTTCGAGACCCTGGACGACATGATCCAGCAAGGGCTGCTCAAGGGGGTGGAGCACTACGAGGCGGTGTATCGCTACCGCAAGGCGATCAAGAAGGGGGTCGTGAAGGTGATGTCCAAGATGGGCATCAGCGCGATCCAGAGTTACCGCGGCGCGCAGATCTTCGAGGCGATCGGCCTCAACCAGGAGTTCGTCCGCAAGTACTTCGACAAGACCTCGTCGCGGATCGGCGGCGTCGGGCTCGAGGAGATCTGCCGCGAGACCCTCGAGCATCACGCCCGAGCCTACTCGCCTCGCGGCGAGGTCGGCCCCGAGCTGCTCGACGAGGGGGGCCAGTACCAGTGGCGCCGCGACGGCGAGTTCCACCTGTTCAACCCCGAGACCGTCTACCGACTTCAGCACGCGACCCAGGCGGGCCGGTACGACGTCTTCAAGAAGTACACCCGGTTGATCGACGAGCAGAACGAGCGGTTGAACACGCTTCGCGGCCTGTTCACGTTCCGATTCGACGACCGCGAGCCGATCCCGATCGAGGAGGTCGAGCCGGTCGAGGCGATCGTCAAGCGGTTCGCCACCGGCGCCATGAGCTACGGCTCGATCTCGGCCGAGGCCCATGAGACGCTGGCCGTCGCCATGAACCGCCTGGGGGGCAAGTCGAACACCGGCGAAGGAGGCGAGGACCCCTCCCGGTTCAAGCCGCTCCCCAACGGCGACAGCAAACGAAGCGCCATCAAGCAAGTGGCCTCGGGCCGGTTCGGCGTAACCAGCGAGTATCTGGTCAACAGCGACGAGCTCCAGATCAAGATGGCTCAAGGGGCCAAGCCGGGCGAGGGAGGACAACTTCCCGGCCACAAGGTCTGGCCCTGGATCGCCAAGGTCCGGTATTCGACGCCGGGCGTCGGCCTCATCAGCCCGCCGCCGCACCACGACATCTATTCGATCGAGGACCTGGCGCAGCTCATCTTCGACCTCAAGAACAGCAACCCCCGGGCGCGGATCAACGTCAAGCTGGTCGCCGAGGTGGGCGTCGGCACGGTCGCGGCAGGGGTCGCCAAGGCGCACAGCGACGTCGTGCTCATCAGCGGCCACGACGGCGGCACCGGCGCCAGCCCGCTGACCTCGCTCAAGCACGCGGGGATTCCCTGGGAGCTGGGGTTGGCCGAGACCCAGCAGACGCTGGTGCTCAACAAGCTCCGCGACCGGATCGTGGTCCAGACCGACGGCCAGTTGAAGACCGGGCGCGACGTGGTGATCGCCGCGCTCCTCGGCGCCGAGGAGTACGGCTTCGCGACCGCGCCGCTGGTCGTCATGGGCTGCATCATGATGCGGGTCTGCCACCTCGACACCTGCCCGGTGGGCATCGCCACCCAGAACCCGTTGCTTCGCGAGCGGTTCCAGGGGCGGGCCGAACACGTCGTCAACTTCTTCAAGTTCATCGCCGAGGAGGTCCGCGAGCTGATGGCCCGGCTGGGCTTCCGGACGATCGACGAGATGATCGGCCGCAGCGATCTTCTCGACACGAGGGAGGCGATCGACCACTACAAGGCCCGCGGCCTCGACTTCTCCAAGATCTTCTACCGTCCCGAGACGACGCCGGGCGTCGAGGTCCGCAAGGTCCGCGATCAGGAGCACGGACTTGAGCAGACGCTCGACTGGACGACCATCGTCCCCGCCTGCGAGCCGGCGCTCGAGCGCGGCGAGCCCGTGAGCCTCGATCTGGAGATCCGCAACGTCAACCGGACCGTCGGCACGATCCTCGGCAGCGAGGTCTCGCGGCGGTACGGCGGCGCCGGCCTCCCCGACGACACGATCAAGCTGAACTTCCACGGGTCGGCCGGACAGAGCTTCGGCGCGTTCGCCCCGCGAGGGGTCAGCCTGATGCTCGAAGGGGACTCGAACGACTACGTCGGCAAGGGGCTCTCCGGCGGCAAGATCGTCGTCTTCCCGCCGAGGACCGCGAAGTACGTCGCCGAGGACAACGTCCTGATCGGCAACGTCGCCCTGTACGGGGCGACGTCCGGGCAAGCGTTCTTCCGAGGACGCGCCGGCGAGCGGTTCTGCGTCCGCAACAGCGGCGCCCAGACCGTCGTCGAGGGGATCGGCGACCACGGCTGCGAGTACATGACCGGCGGCGTCGCCGTGGTGATCGGCGCCACCGGCCGGAACTTCGCGGCGGGCATGAGCGGCGGCGTCGCCTACGTGCTCGACGAGAACGACGACTTCGCGTCGCGCTGCAACCTCGGCATGGTCGACCTTGAAAGAGCGACCGAAGCGGAAGACCTTGATCTGATCCGCGATCTCTTGATCCAGCACGCCGGCTACACCGGCAGCGCCGTGGCCGCCCGGCTGCTCTCGGACTGGGAATGGACGGCGGGCAAATTCGTGAAAGTGATGCCGCTCGATTATCGCCGCGTGCTCACCGAGCAGAAGAAAAAGGCCGCGGAGCAGGTCGGAGAGGCGGAAGCGCAAATGGAGGTGACCCATGGGTAAGCCCACCGGATTTATCGAGATCCCCCGCGAGACGCCGACCCGCCGCCCCATCCCGGAGCGGGTGAACGACTACCTCGAAGTCTACAACCCGTTCCCCGACGACAAGCTCAGGGCGCAGGGCGCCCGCTGCATGGACTGCGGGATTCCGTTCTGTCATCAGGGCTGCCCGTTGGGAAACCTGATCCCGGACTGGAACGACCTGGTCTATCGCGACCAGTGGCGGCTGGCCATCGACCGCCTGCACCAGACCAACAACTTCCCGGAGTTCACCGGCCGGCTCTGCCCCGCCCCCTGCGAGGCGTCGTGCGTGCTGGGGATCAACAGCGACCCGGTGACGATCAAGCAGATGGAGGTCGGGATCATCGACCGCGCCTGGGACGAGGGCTGGGTCCAGCCCGAGCCTCCCAAAATGCTCACCGGCAAGCGCGTGGCGGTCGTGGGATCGGGGCCCGCCGGCCTGGCCTGCGCCCAGCAACTCGCCCGGGCCGGGCACGCGGTGACGGTCTTCGAGCGCGCCGACCGGATTGGCGGCCTTCTGCGTTACGGCATCCCCGACTTCAAGATGGAGAAGCGGTTCCTCGACCGCCGGCTCGGGCAGATGGAGGCCGAGGGAGTGGTCTTCAAACCGGGAGTGAACATCGGCGTGGACATGCCGGCCGAGGCCCTGCTGTCCGAGTTCGACGCCGTCTGCCTCTGCGGCGGCGCGACTCAGGCCCGCGACCTGCCGATCGAGGGGCGGAACCTCGGCGGCATCCTGCCCGCCATGGACTTCCTGACTCCCCAGAACAAGCGCGGGGCCGGAGACGCCGTCCCCGATCATCCGCATCTGCACGCCAAGGATAAGCACGTGATCATCATCGGCGGCGGCGACACCGGGGCCGACTGCCTGGGGACCGTCCATCGCCACCGCTGCAAGAGCGTCCATCAGTTCGAGATCGTCCCTCGTCCCCCGGACGCGCGAACGCCCGCGAACCCCTGGCCCCAGTGGTCGAACGTCTTCCGCGTGTCGTCGGCCCACGAGGAAGGGGGCGTGCGGGAATTCGCGATCAACACCAAGCGGTTCATCGGCGACGACGGCCGGGTCTCGGCCCTCGAAACCGTCCACGTCGAGATGAAGATCGAGAACGGCCGGCCCAGGTTCGTCGAGATCCCCGGCACCGAGAAAACCTACCCCGCCGACCTCGTCCTCCTGGCGATGGGGTTCGTCGGCCCTGAGCGCCCGGGGATGCTGGAGCAGCTCGGCGTCGAGCTCGACCCGATGGGCAACGTCAAGAGCGACGCCGGCCGCCGGACCAGCGTCGACAAGGTCTTCACCGCGGGCGACATGACCCGAGGCCAAAGCCTCATCGTCTGGGCGATCGCCGAGGGGCGCCACGCCGCCGCCTCGATCGACTCGTTCCTGATGGGCCGATCCGACCTCCCCCGCCCGCTCGAATTCGGCAACGACCTACGTCCGTTCGGCTGAATTGCACGCCGGGCGAGGCTGAACTCCCTTCTCCCCCCGGGCATAGGTATGGCCACAACTTTTCGACCTGGGTAACCTGGTCCG
>CALCIC010000823.1 GCA_937907405.1 uncultured Isosphaeraceae bacterium
CGCCCGACGGCCGCCCCTCGGCGCGGATCGTGCTGCTGAAGGGGTGCGACCCCCGAGGCTTCACCTTCTTCACCAATTACGATAGTCGCAAGGGACGGCAACTAGCCGCCAACCCCCGCGCCGCGATGCTCTTTTTCTGGAAGGAGCTGGAGCGGCAGGTGGCGATCGAGGGGACGGTGGAGAGGGTCTCGGCGGAGGAATCCGAGGAGTACTTCCATTCGCGTCCGGTCGCCTCGCAGGTGGGGGCCTGGGCGTCGAGGCAATCCCAGGTGATCCCAGGCCGAGAGGCCCTG
Organism: uncultured Isosphaeraceae bacterium; assembly: GCA_937907405.1. Lineage (GTDB taxonomy): Bacteria > Planctomycetota > Planctomycetia > Isosphaerales > Isosphaeraceae > Paludisphaera. The sequence continues at coordinate 294 of CALCIC010000823.1, forward strand.
GAGGAACGCTTCCGCGAGTTCGAGGCGAAGTTCGCCGGCGGCGAGGTTCCGCTCCCGGACTTCTGGGGGGGCTTCCGCCTTCTGCCGGACTCTCTGGAGTTCTGGCAGGGCCGTCCCAGCCGCCTGCACGACCGCCTTCGCTATCGCAAGGACGCCGCCGACGGCTGGACCATCGAGCGGCTCTCGCCCTGACCGATCCGTCGCCATCTTTTCGAGGCGATCGCCATGACGATCATCACCACCCCGTGCCCGGTCTGCGGAGAGCCCTCGACCGTCGCGGACCACGACGCCCCCTGCACCCATTGCGGCCGAGGCTCATGGTTCACCTGGAGCGTCGACGGCGCGAAAAGCATCCTGCGGCCGAAAAAGGATCTGACCCATACCACGCCGATCGACCAGTTCCTCGATCTGGTGGAGTTCGAGCCCGGCGATCATCTGGTATCGACCTGACGGACGTCCGCTACATCGCCAGCGGGGCCCTCGGCCGGCTGATGGGCCTCCGCAAGCGGCTCATCGCGGCCCAGGGCCGCCTCACTCTTCGCGGCCTCCACCCCGATCTCGCCGAGGTCTTCCGCGCCACCCGCATCGAGTCGTTCTTCGACATCGAGCCATAGAATGCAGCCGACCCCGGCGTTGTTGCGATGCGCCGTATAATGAGTCGGACGACCGAGGCCCCGCGAAGCGAGTGAAGGAGGGCGTCATCAATGAGCGCCGAGGTTCAACCCGAAGTTCACGCCGAGCCCCCCATTCGCCCTGAATTCCTTGATGTGACGGGCCTTCCCGGCCCTGTCATTGAGGGACTTCGCACGATCGTCGATCGTTTGCGAGACCAGGACGCAAGTCTTCCGACCGAGGTTCCGCGGGCGGCCGAGTCGACGCCCGAAGCGCGACTCCGCATTTTCCGCGAGTGGATCGCCGCTCGTCCGGCGATTGGGGCTGATGTTCGTGACGACCGGGAGACGATCTACGAAGGCCGCGGAGAATGAAATACCTGGTCGACACGAGCATTCTGACGCGGCTCGCCGATTCTGCGCAATTGCTTCACAAACAGGCGGCTCGCTCCGTGGATCGGTTGCTCGCCGAAGGTCATGAGCTTTACATCGTTCCCCAATGTCTCTACGAATTCTGGGTCGTCTCCACTCGACCGATGAACGTCAACGGCCTGGGTCGGACCCCCACGGAAACCGTGGCGGATTTTCGCGTTTTC
>CALCIC010000824.1 GCA_937907405.1 uncultured Isosphaeraceae bacterium
CGTCGCGGCCGGCGCCGGCCTTCGCCGCCTGGTAGGCGGCCAGGTCGGGGGGCTTGACGGCGTCGGGTTCCGCCGCGCCGACGGTTCCCAACATCCAACCCAGGATCAATGCTGAGAGCATGGGAGCTACCTCCAGGACTGGAGACGGGAGAGGTCGCATGGATTTCATCGGACAGGCCCAATCATCATTCATCCTAGCATTCCGACAACCGATTTTCATCGCGATGTCGATTCACGGCTCGTCCAGCCGTCCTCTCCTTAAAGACAACTGAGCGGCGAAAACCGGACGCGGGCGCGGCGAATTATTTCTGGAGGTCCTCCAAACCCCGGACGCGGTTTACGTTTACGTTTGGGTCGCAACCGGCCCCGCAAAGCCGGATCAAGCCTCGATCCCCCCGGTCGCGGGATGGAGTTTGCGCCATCGTCCCTTCTGGACGGCGAAGTAGAGGACGGGCAAGAACACGTCGATGACTTCATCGGCGATCAGGAGGCCGCCGAGGACCGGCGCGGCCATGGGGCGGATGATCTCGGCGCCGGGGCCCGTGGCCCAGAGCATCGGGGCGATCGCGATGATCGCGGCGCCCTCGGTCAGCAGCTTGGGCCGGAGCCGATGCACCGCGCCTTCGAGGATCGCCTCGCGGAGTTCGCCGATCGAGCCGATCCGGCCGAGGCCGCCGCGGTCGTCGATCGCCTCGCGGAGGTACACGAGCATCACCACGCCGGTCTCGACGGCCATGCCGAAGCAGGCGATGTAACCCACCCAGACCGCAACGCTGAAGTTGAAGCCGAACAGCCACTGGAAGATCGCCCCTCCCGCGAGCGCGCCCAGGACGCTGGTCATCACCAGGAGCGCGTCGACGATGCTGTGATAGGTCATGTAAAGGATCAGAAGATCACGCCGATCACGGCCGGGAAGACGAGCTGGAGCGTCTTCCGGGCGCGGACCTGGTGTTCGAACTGCCCCGTCCACTCGACGTAGACCCCCTCGGGCAGCTTCACCTTCTGGTCGACCGCGAGCCGGGCCTCCTCGACGAAGCCGACCTCGTCGCGGTCGCGGACGCTCGCCTGGACGTAGGCGCGGAGCCGGCCGTTCTCGCTCTTGATCATCGCCGGGCCTTCCACCACCCGGACGTCGGCGACCTCTCCCAGCGGGACCTGCAACGGCGCCGAGGCCCTCGGGCCGGCCGATCCCCCGTCCCCCATCCCGTCGGCGGCGGCCGGCATGGGGGCGGCGGCCGAGACGAGGATGCGCTTGAGGGCGTCGACGTCGTCGCGGTACGCCCGCGCGTAGCGGACCCGCACCGGGTAGCGTTCGCGATTCTCGACGGTCGTCGTCAGCGGCTTGCCCCCCA
>CALCIC010000825.1 GCA_937907405.1 uncultured Isosphaeraceae bacterium
GCGACAGCCGGGTCGCGAGCCGGTCGGCCTCGCGGTGAAGTTCGGCGAACGAGAGAGCGCGGCCGCGCTCGTCCTCGACGGCCGGGTGGTCGGGCCGCCGATCGGCGGCCGCGTCCAGCAACTGGCTGAGATGGCGTCCATCCATGGGCGTGACGTCCGTTACATCATGGAAAAGGAGGGAGTCGACGCGGGGCCGAGACGGTCAGGGCAGGTCTTGCGGAAGCGACGCCTCGGCGGCGGCCTTGCGGCCGGGGAACAGCAGTTGATACCGATCCTGGTCGGTGACCAGATGGTGCGACAGCGCCAGGAACAGACGATGATGTCCCAGCGCGTTGGGATGGTCGTCCCAGGCGGCGATCTCCAACACAGCCGGATCGAGCTCGTCGAACGTGTCGGAGATGTCGAAGATGGGCAGTCCGTAACGGCCGGCGATGGCCTTCAACCGCGCCACGGGCTCGGCGCGGACGGCCTGGTCGTTGTCCTTGCCGACTCTCGGGATCACGATCATCAACATCGGGATCCCGGAAGAGCGGCACTCGGCGGCCAGCGCGCCCACCGTGGAATCGTACAACTCCCAGTAGTAAGGCGCGAGCTTGGCCTTGATCCGCTCCTTGTAGACCAGATCCCCCTTGGGATTGACGTACTGATCGCTCTGGTCGATCCCCGCGCGGGCGATCAACTCTCGAAGGAAGTCGTAGGTCGGATCGGACTTGGTGCGGAACATGTCGCAGAGGTGGATCTCAGTCAACCGGACGTCGAGCAAGGTCGACGAGAAGATCACCAGGTCGGGCTTGAACGCGCGCGCCTTGCGACGAAACGACTCCAGACGTTGCAGCGGACTGTATGCGGCGACCGCGAAATTGAGCACCTCGAAGCGGCGGTCCGAGGCGAACCCGCGATGGGCGGCGTGCGCGTTCAGCCAGGTCTGAAGCTGGTTGGCGTAGGTGTCCTCGCATTTCACCCCCCAGCCCATGTCCATCGACGAGCCGAGCAAGGCGACGCGGAACGTCTTCGCCGGCTTCTCGACGGCGACCTCCGGGCTGTGCATGCCGTGCGAGTTGGTCACGAACGGCTGGTCGAAGAGGATGCTGTCCATCCTCGGCACCAGCTCGAACTGAAGGAAGTCGTGGTTCATGTGGCGAGCGACGCCGGCGTCGTTGAACCGCATCCAGCCGTTGGGCTTGCCCATCAGCTTGAGCGTCAGCTCGCCGCGCCCCCCCTGCCCCTCGCCGCCGATCAGCCCCTCGTAATAGCCGGTGGCGTGGTGGTCCCCCTCGGCCCGATTCGGCTGGTTCGAGCTGGCCGAGGTCAGCAGTCGCTGGGTCCGGGTCCAGCCCGAGGGCACCGGGATGAAGGTGATCGCCACCAGGATCGCCGCCTGCGCCATGCTCACGCGGGCCGCGGCGAGTGAAGTCGGTTGGAATAGCGCCATCGCGAATCGGCTCCTTGTCACGACGCGTGCAGGCCGCGGCTCAAAAGGTCGAACCAGGCCGCGAGGCTGGGACTGTTCCAGAGCGACCACAGCATTACGATCGTGGCGAACGTCGCCCCGATCTTGAGCCCGCGAACCGCCAGGGCGCGGTAAACGACCGACCGCGGCTCAGGTTCGACTTCGGCGTCGCGGCGCCGGGGCGTCCGGACCTTGGACGCGCTCCGCCGAGCGTCCAACTGGACGTTGACGAGCACCAGCCCCCCAAGGACCGTCCAGAACACGGCGTCGGGAATCGAAAAGCCCCACGTCCCTCGCAGCCAGAACGACTGGTAGGCGTGGAGGAACCAGGTGGCCAGGAAGACCATCGTCGTCGCCGCCGCAAGCGCCGCCGGCTGCGGCCACCGCTTCAGCCGAAACACCACCGGATTGAACACCAGGCGGACCATGAAGTCCTTCCAGTAGATGTTGATCCGCCGCCAGTAATCGGTGAAACCCGTCGCCAGCAAGTAACGATGATGCGTGTCGGGAAGCTGATACCCAAACAGGTGCAACATCCCGCAAGCGACGTGGAACTGCCCCGACACCTGAATATAAACCAGGTAGTTGAACGCCAGGAAACCGACGAGGCCGAGCGGCCCGTGAACCTGTGACGGCGCGATCAACAACTCCTGATCGATCACGCGGTAGATGATGAGCTGGACCACCCCGCGGAACATCATCTCCAGCCCCCGGCGCTGGATCGAGTGCACGTCGTCGGCGAAGTACCCGCGCTGCATCGTCCGGTAGTC
>CALCIC010000826.1 GCA_937907405.1 uncultured Isosphaeraceae bacterium
GCGAGGGGACCGGCGTGGGCGATGTGAAATCAACCCTCGCTTGCGCGTCGGGCTGGTATTGGAGATGGTCGGACCCGAAATATCAGCCCGACGCGTCCGCGAGGGGACCGGCGTGGGCGTGATCGCGGCTCCGGGGATTCAACGACGGCTCCGACTGCCGCCGCCGTCGCCTTCTCGTCATTCGAGCGGCCTGGCGACGGGCGTTGTTGGATTGGAGGGACGGGGATACACTGGTTGGACGAAGATTGTGCGAAGGAACGGGCGTCCCGTGGATGATCGGGACGGCGCCGGTTTCCGGTTGGTTGAAAACGATCGATCATTCAGTCGAGGCTCGATTCGATGGCGACGATCCCGTTTGTGAAGTCTCAGCGGCTTCAAAAGCTTCCGCCCTACCTGTTTGCGGAAATCGACAAGAAGAAGAAGGCCGCCATCGCCGCGGGGCGCGACGTCATCAACCTGGGCGTCGGCGATCCCGACCGGCCGACGCCGAGGCCAATCATCGAGAGCTTGCAGCACCACGTCGAGAACCCCGTGTTCCATCAGTACGCGCTGGACCAGGGGGCGCCCGAACTGCGGCGGTCGATCGCCGCGTTCTGCAAGGCGCGGTACGGGCTGGACCTGAACCCGGAGACGGAGATCCTGCCGTTGATCGGGTCCAAGGAGGGGATCGCCCACTTCCCGCTGGCGGTCTTGAATCCGTCGGAGATCAGCCTGGTCCCCGACCCCTGCTATCCGGTCTACCGGTCGAGCAGCATGTTCGCCGGGGCCGACGTTTACACCATGCCCCTGGAGCGGTCGCTGGGCTTCCGGCCCGACCTCGACGCGATCCCGGCCGACGTCTTCGCGTTGGCCCGGCTGATGTTCCTCAACTTCCCCAACAACCCGACCGGCGGCACGGCCGACCTGGACTATTTCCGGAAGGTGGTCGACCTGGCGAAGGCCAACGACTTCGTGATCGCCCAGGACGCGGCGTACAACGAGATGTACTTCGACAAGCCGGCCCCCAGCATCCTTCAGGTCCCCGGCGCGAAGGACGTGACGGTCGAATTCCACAGCCTGTCGAAGACCTTCAACATGACCGGCTGGCGGGTCGGGTTCGCGATCGGCGGCGCGCCGTTGATCGCGGCCCTCGCCCAGGTGAAGGCGAACACCGACTCGGGCATCTTCACGGCGATCCAGCACGCGGCCAAGACGGCCCTCGATCAGTACGACGAGCTGACCCCGCCGATCCGGGCCCTGTACAAGGAGCGCCGGGACGCGTTCGTGGGGGCGCTCCGCAAGCTCGGCTGGGACGTGCCGTCGCCCGAGGCGACCTTCTACGTCTGGATTCCCTGTCCCAAGGGGTACTCGTCGACCGACCTGTGTTCCAGGATACTTGAAGAGGCCGACGTGGTGACCACGCCGGGCCTTGGCTTTGGCCGGACGGCCGACGGCTACATCCGCGCGGCGCTGACGGTCGAAACGCCCCGGCTGCTCGAAGCCGTCGGGCGGATCGGCAAGCTCAGCCTTTGATCGGGGCCGACTTCGAAACGAGGAGGGGCATGAGCACGGGTACGGGTTCGCTGGCGATCGTGGGTTTGGGAAGCAACCAGGGAGACCGCGTCGCGATCCTCGACGCGGCTCTCGACGCGCTTCAGGAGGAGCCTCACGCCCATCTTCACACCGTCAGCTCGTACTACGAGTCGCCGCCGATCGGCGGGCCCTCGGGGCAAGGTCCGTTCCTCAACGCCGCGGCGTTGCTGGAACCGGCCCTCGACCCGTTGAGCCTGCTGGAGTTGCTTCATCGGATCGAGGCGCGGCTGGGTCGCGACCGGACCGAGCGATGGGGCCCTCGAACCCTCGACATGGACCTGTTGCTCTACGGCGAGGAGGTACGCCGGACGCCCCAGATCATCCTGCCGCATCCGCGCCTGCCGTTCCGCCGGTTCGCCCTGACTCCGGCCGTCGAGGTCGCCCCCTGGTCGATCGACCCCCACACCGGCATGACCATCAACGAGCTGCTCAACAGCCTGAACCGTCGCCCCAGCCTGGTCGCCGTGGCCGCCGTCGACCTGTCCGACGCGGCCTCGGTCGAGCTGGTCGCCGAGGTCCAGGCGGGGCTGGTCGACCGCCTCAAGGGGATCGCGCTGAACCGGGGCGAACTGATCCGGCCGGCCTCCTCCACGTCGATCGAGCCGGCCCACCCGCGCGACCGTCGGTACGCCGAGATCCAGGCGATCG
>CALCIC010000827.1 GCA_937907405.1 uncultured Isosphaeraceae bacterium
TGAACCCTCGCTTGCGCGTCGGGCTGACAAGGCGAATCTGGTCGCGCCGACGGCGGCTCCCCATGCAATTAGGGGCGGGTCATCAGCCCCTTGCGAGACAGACTCTAAGAGGGGAGGGCGAGGCTCCCGCCGAGCCGCGCGCAACGGTGATCCCGGCTCGGCGGGAGCCTCGCCCTCCCGGAAAATCCGTTTCCGAGATGACTTCTAGAGCGGTTTCCTGATGGGTTGCGCAGTTCGCCGCTGGGACTCGACCGTTCGCCCCTGTGGAGTGCGGGAGCTTGCTCCCGCGCCCAACGGCCGCGCGCGGCGGCAAGCCGCCGCACTCCACGACCCGTGGGACCGACGTCCTGGATTGCAAGACATGCTCGTTTCCGACTCAAATCATTCTTGTAGGCGACCCGAAAGCAAACCGCGCTAAGAGATGATCTCAATAGGGGAGGGCGAGGCTGGACTGATGAAAAGTTGGTGTTGACTCTGAGATTTCGCGAGTCTTCGTTCTCGATCTCTGTTGCGCCGGGCGGCACGGTCGGCGCGGCGGATCCGGGAGCGACGTCCTCATGACCCGGCACCGTCTCGCCCAGCTACATGCCACGATCGAGGGGTCTCGAATTCTTGCGCCAACGGCCCTCGATCTGGAACGACATGAAGTCGTGAAACAGCCGAAACGTGGCCGCGTCGATCGCCTTGAGCCACCGGCCGCGACGTCTGTGGATCTCGTATCTGTCGTACCACTGATCGATCGTCAAGTCGGCGTTCTTGCACCACCGCTCGAGCCGGCGTTTGGTCATGTTTTGGAGGTGGGTGGCGTCGAAGATCCCGGTCGGATTCTCCGGCCAATCGCCCTGGACGAAAAGCCTGTAAATCGCGTTGAAACTGCGCATGTTCGGCACGCTGATGACCACCCAGCCTCCAGGCCGAACGGCCCGGGAATAGATCGTCAGCGCCTCCCAGGCGGCGGGGAGGTGCTCGATCACGTCGGCCAGGATCAGACCGTCGAGACTCTCGTCCTCGAACACCCGGCGTTCGTCGGGAGCGATGACGCGGGCCGAGGTGATCCGCTGCTTGGCGCACGCGATCGCCGCTTCGTTGACGTCCACGCCGTGGACTTCGCGTCCCTGTCTCACCAGGGCGGCTTCGGTAGTGGCGAAGCCGCATCCGATCGACCCGATCGTCTTGCCGTCATCGGGGATCATCCGGAGGATGTCCTCACGCTCCTCGTCTTTGTACGGGTACGGCTCCGTCGAACCGGCGGAAGAATCGAGCGCCGCCTGGTTTTCTGGGTGTGACATCAGTTTTCTCGATTTTCAGTGCGGTGGTCGAGGCTGAGTATTTGGCTCGTCGCACTCCCGCCAACTTCAAACCCGCAATCGACGTCGATCCAACTGGACAGGAGAATGCTTGACTCCCGAAGTATATCTCGGATCTTCACGACCAACAAGGTGCGCGCAGAAGGTACCATCGAAGCGTCCCGGGGGCCTCGTGGTCGGCATCGCGGCTGCGATCCGCTGACACGGTTAGGCGCCGGCCCCGTCGATGTGGAAGTCGATCACCAGCGGCAGATGGTCCGAGGCGTCGCGCGCGAGTCGCGAATGGGCGATCCGCGCCTGCCGGACCGTCAACTCGCCGCGCGTGAACGCCTTGTCGAGCGCCGTGACCGGGAAGTAGGCGGGGAAGGAACGGAACCGCGACCGGGGCGCCGTCAACTGGCGGAACCCCCCCGGTCCCAGGATCTCCGCGCCCAGGGTGTTCCGCCAGTCGTTGAAGTCCCCCACGATGAGGGTCGGCAGATGGCAGGACTCGCGGAAGAGGGAGTGCTGCAACAGTTGCTCGGCCTGCCAGCGGCGCTCCTTCTCGGCGAGGCCGAGATGCCAGTGGACGAGGTGCAACGGCCCCTCGGGCGTCGCCACGACGAACATCTGCGCGCCCCGAGGCTTCCGCCGCTTGAGCCGCAGCGAAACCTGATGCCGGGCCTGAAACGGCCACCGCGAGAGCACCAGGTTGCCGTAGCCCCCCTCCTTCAGCCTGACGTTGAGCTGATAGAGATGGTCCGCCGGACGGAACGCCTCGACGA
>CALCIC010000828.1 GCA_937907405.1 uncultured Isosphaeraceae bacterium
ATACGAGATTACAAGGTGACTGGAGTTCAGACGTGTGCTCTTCCGATCTGCGAGACCGCCCGGGAGGCGGCGGTTTCGGCCGCGGCCTGGAAGCACGTCTGGAACCTGTTCACCTACCAACGCGCGGCCGAAACCGCCGCCTCCCGGGCGGTCTCGCCGACGTTCGTGGTCCTGATCGGCGCCCCCGGCCGGGCCGCCGCCGTCCGCGATCGCGGCTTCCCTCGGCCGATCCTGACCCCGGAGTCGACCGACCCCGACGCAATCGTCGCCGAGGTCGTCACGACCTGCGCGGCGACGAGGTCCTGAACCCGACGATTCGACGGATGAGAAGACCGGGGCGTCGTATACTTCTTCATTGGGAACGATCCAGGAACGCATCAAGGCGGCGTCCGAATCATGGCCAAAAAAGACGTGGCAAAGCCCGCGGCCAAAGCCAAATCCAAGGGCAAGGAACGACACGACGCCGAGGGCGTCAAGATCGTCGCGCGCAACCGCCGGGCGCGGCACGACTACGACCTGCTGGAGAAGGTCGAGGCCGGGGTCGTCCTGACCGGCACCGAGGTCAAGAGCCTGCGCAACGGCAAGGCGAACCTGGAAGACGCCTACGCCGAGATCACCCGGGGCGAGGTCTGGCTGCTGGGCTGCGACATCCCCGAGTACCTCCAGGCCAACCGGATGAACCACCTCCCCAAGCGGCCTCGAAAGCTGCTCCTGCACCGCCGCGAGATCGACAAACTGGGGACCAAATCGGGCGAGCGCGGCCTGACCCTGATCCCCCTGTCCATCTACTTCAAGAAGGGGATGGCCAAGGTCGAGATCTCGATCGCCAAGGGCCGCAAGACCTTCGACAAACGCGAGGCGATCAAGAAGCAAGACGCCAAGCGCGACATCGACCGCGCCCTCCGGCGCGGTCGATGAATGTAGCCCTAATTGGCGAACCGACTTGACCCGGGGGACGTAGAGACCATAATGAAACGTCCGAGGCCCGATTCGCAGACCACCGCGAGTCGGAGTCCAAGGGCAGCATTCGGGGGCGAACCAGGATCGACCGGATGTCCGAAGTGAACGGTGGCGTGCCGAGGTTGGTCAGCTGGCCTCGTAAAAAGCCGACCAAAACTTAAGTGCCAACACCACTGTTGGTCTCCGTCTCGCTGCCTAAAAAACAGCAACGGCCTCGCGCCGAGTCTTCTCCCGAGAGACCCGGCCGGGGACGCCAATTCGGGATAGCCTTGGCCTAACCGCTTGTTGCCGCCCGGGTTAAACTCATAACGAGCTAAGCCGCAAGGGATCCTGCCGACCGGAGCCCCCAGGCCGACAATCAAACGATCGGCTACGCACGTAGAGGCCCTCACAGACGCTTCTCGGGACGCGGGTGCAATTCCCGCCGCCTCCACTACTTACGTCAACTGACTCCTCCTGAAAGTCAGTGACAGGAAACGACGAAACCCCTTCCCCGGAAGGGGTTTTTTCGTTTTCCGGGTCGCCGCATCGCCCGCCCTCGCTGTCAACCGCTGAAAGCTCCTGACCCGAGACGCCGCCCGAATCCCGACACATTCCCGACAA
>CALCIC010000829.1 GCA_937907405.1 uncultured Isosphaeraceae bacterium
GGTCCCCGGTTCGGTAACGTGAATCAGCGCAGTGGTGTTCGTCGAGGATTGCGACGCCATCTGGTCGGTTATGTACCCGCCGTAACTGATCGTGTAGGACCAAACCGTCGACTCGATGATGTCGGGTCCTAGGTCGTTGACCACGAGAATCGCCGAGATCGCATTGCCCAGTGCGGGGGTCGCATCCTCGATCCTGACTCCCGTCGCGTATTCCATCGGCCTGATTTCAACCGCCCTCGTCGCTCCCTCGACTAAAGGCCCCATGAAATCCACTGGGTATTCGATCGCGAGGGAGGTCGATGAAAGCTGGATTCGGGACTCAAGCGATTCGAAGCACGGCTGGATGCGGTGCGGTGCGGTGCGGTGCGGTGCGGTGCGGTGCGGTGCGGTGCGCGTCATGGTGAATGTCGTGCTCCCAGAGGGAAGACCGGCGATGGCTGGTCGAGAGACGATTACCGAAGGGTTCGGCGCATGCCGATGAAGGTGAGCCTGGCAGGAGCCGACGCCATAGTCAAGGATGCGCCACGAACATTAAGTGTATTTTATGGCGAGCTCTCACCCCGTCGGGGTTCAGGCGGGGGTCGGGTTGTGGACCCATTCGAGGTACTGGTCGACGACCTCGTCGATGGGGCCGTCGGCGACGAGTCGGCCCTGGCGCATCCAGAGGCCGCGGTCGCACAGCTCGCGGAGCGAGGCCATCTCGTGCGAGACCAGGATCACCGCGTGCGACCGCTCCATGACGTTGCGGATGCGCGCCTTGGCCTTGTCCTTGAACGCCTGATCGCCGACGCCCAGCGACTCGTCGACCAGCAGGATCTCGGGATCGATCTCGGTGGCCACGCCGAACGCCAGCCGCGCGTACATCCCGCTCGAATAATACTTGAGCGGCAGGTCGGCGAACTCGCGGAGCCCGGTGAACTCGTGGATGCCGTCGACCTTGGCGAGCATCTGCTTGCGCGTGAATCCGAGCATCGCGCCGTTGAGCAGGATGTTGTCGAAGCCCGTCAGCTCGGGGTTGAACCCTGCCCCCATCTCGATCAACGGGGCGACCATGCCGCGGACGTCGAGGATTCCGGTGGTCGGCGGATAGATCCGGGCCAGGAGGCGCAGCAGCGTGCTTTTGCCCGCGCCGTTGGAGCCCAGCACGCCGATCCGCTCGCCGTGCCGAATCCGAAGGTTGACGTCGCGCAGCGCCCAGAACTCGGAGTCCGGCACCGGCCGCTCGCGGCGGAGCAGCAGTTCGAGCACGGCCCGCTTGATCGTGTACGACTTGTCCGAGTAGTTCACGAACTTGAGGGAGACGTCGCGGAGCTCGATCAACGGCTCGAGGGCCTTCGCCCCGTCCTTCCGAACGCCGCGGCTGCGGCCCTCAGAGTCGGAATACCATCTTGTCTTCGTTGGACTTGAACGTGGCATAGCCGACTCCAAGGCTGACCGTCGCGAGCGCGGCGGCGATGATCACGATGCTCAGTTGCGGCCATCGTCCGTCGCAGAGCACGTCGTGAAAGATCTCGATGTAGTAGAAGGCGGGATTGAGCCAGAACCGCCATCGCGCCGACTCTTCGAAGAACTCCAGCCGGTAGATGATCGGCGTCGCGAAATACCAGGCCTGGAGGAACACGCTCACCAGGTGCGCGCAGTCGCGGAAGAACGTGTTGGTGGTGGCGACGAGCAGGCTCAGCCCCAGCGTGAAGGCGAAGAACAGCAGCATCGCCAGCGGGAGCAACAGCATCGGCAAGCACGGCCGCGCGCCCAGCGGCACCAGCAAGATGAACAGGGCGCCCATCGAGAGCGTCGTCGTCACCAGGTTGATGAGCACCCGCACCAGGGGGAACACCAATTTAGGTATATAAATTTTTCGGATCAACACTTCGTTGGCCACGATGCAGGCCGTCGCCTCGGACAGGCTGCCGGCCATGAACGTCCAGGGGACCATGCCGGCGAGGATGAACAGGCTGTACCGCTCGCCCGATCCCCTTGTATCGAACAGGTTCGAGAAGACCAGCGACAAGGTCACCATCATCAAGAGCGGGTTGATGAGCGTCCACATGAAGCCCATGAACGACCGCTGATAACGGACGTGCAGCTCTTGCATCACCATGTTCTGAACGACCGGCCAGAATCGGGTCAACTCGGCGTAGTCGGTCCGGACGCGTTGAGGCCAGCTCGGCGTCCGGCGGGCGGACGGGGGCGCGGGGAAACTGTCTGTCGTGGCGACCGGGGTTTCGGTACCGACGTCCATGTTTGAAAAACACCCGCCTCCAAGC
>CALCIC010000830.1 GCA_937907405.1 uncultured Isosphaeraceae bacterium
TCAGCACGCTGAGCCAGCCGACCTTCGTCGGCAGCTACCAGAACAACGCGCTGATCCAGATTTTCAATCAGGACACGGGTCAGGTTCTCGGCAGCGGCACGCCGAACAAGACGGGGCAATACTCCATCAAGATCGAGACGCCGTTGGAGGTCGGGAAGTACCAGCTGCGGGCCCGCGCGGTCGACGCCGAAGGGCACCTCGGCAATCCGAGCCAGTTCTTCACTCTGTCGATCGTACCTCCCAAGACGCCGTCGAAGGCCGCTCCCGCCGCCCAGATCGCCCAGGCGACTCCCCAGGGGCCGGCTGGAACCATGAGATCCTGACCCGTGATCGCGACTCTTCGAGTCGAACGGCCGGGGCGGCTTGACTCCGCCGGGGATCTGAAATAAGCTGTTCGTTTCGCACCTGGTCGGCGCGACGACGCCGGTGAGACTGCCAGAGTCCCGTTCCGAGCGACCCTTTTTTACGTAAGCGGCTGAGGACAGAAGGTTTATGCCCCGGAAGAAGTTTGGACGCAACCGCAAGAATCGCTGCCGGTTCTGCACCCCTGAAGGCTGTCCCCGTCCGGCCTATGTCGACTACAAGGACATCGGCCTGCTGAAGAAGCTGTGCACCAACCAGAGCAAGATGTTCTCTCGCAAGCGAAGCGGCAACTGCGCCGCGTTCCAGCGCGCTTCGAGCGCCGCGGTGAAGCGCGCTCGATTCATGGGCCTGCTGCCCTACGTCGGCGAGTAAGCCGAACCCGAGAGACGGCGGAGCGACGCGAGCCCTCCTTTCCTCGGATCACGAGGCGGGTGGGTTCGCGTAGAACGCTTTGAACCGGCGTTCGAGCTCGTCGAGGGGGATTCCCAGGCGGTCTTCGAGCGACCGGCCCGACGAGCGCCTGAGCCTCCCCCGGTAGGCGTCGCGGACGAAGTCGAGAAACGGCCCGCGGTATGCGCACTGGTCGGCCTGCATCAGGTAGACGGTCAGAGCCATCGCCTGCTGGTAGTTGACGAAGATCCGATCCTCTCGGTTGAAGGCCCGCTGATCCTGTTGCAGGAACTCCGCCAGCCGCATCATCTTGCCGGCCTTGAGCGACCGCGCGGCCTCGACGAGGCGCGGGCCCACGAGGCCGCCGACCTCGATCGACCCGTCGGGCAAGGGCTCGACGGTCTCGAAGAACGTTCCCAGCCCCTCGAACACCCAGTAATCGCCGGCGTTCCGGGTGTAGGCGTTAGGGCCCGCCGTCTCGAACAGAAGCTGGTGCGAGACCTCGTGGTAGAGCGTCGACGACACCGGGAGCTGGCCGTCGGCGTCGCGGAAGAAATAGGCCGTCGCGCGGTTCCCCTTGCCGGACGGGGGGGGGTTGTAATAGCCCAGGCTGTTGGAGACGTCGTCGCGGGTGACGGTGCGGATTCGACGTAAGTACTCGTCGCGGTCGGCGAAATAGAGAATCCGATGCGACTTGTAGGCGGCCTCGGCGGTCAGCTTCGGCGAGCGCAGGCGGCGGGCCAACGGCAGCTTCTCCCCCACCACGTCGGCCGTGAGGGCGAAGAAAACCTCATAAAACGGCTCGAGACGACGACTGAACTCGATCCCCTCGGCGAGCGGGACGTTGGTCTGGATCTCGAAATGCTCCGTCGAGATCGTCCAGGGGGGACGCCAATCGGCCCGCATCCGATCGGCTTCCTCGACCGAAACCCAGGACGGCTTCCGGCCCGAGGCGGTCGGTGTCGGCAGCTCCCCCAGTTCAAGATGCCGGACCCAGTTCTCGGGCACCCAGCCGTAAACCGGGTGGGCGACGTAGCC
>CALCIC010000831.1 GCA_937907405.1 uncultured Isosphaeraceae bacterium
GTCGCCGTGACGATCGAGACCGGCGACACGGTCGCCGATCGCAAGGGACGGTACCTCGTCAAGGTCGACGTCCCCAAGGGGACTCCTCCCGGCTACATCGACGACACGATCGTCATCAAATCCGACTTTCCCGAGGTCGGCGAATTGAAGATTCCAGTGAACATCCTCGTCAGCGCGGACTGAGCTGAATCGAGGGCCGGCGGCCTCGAAGCGTCGGCTTCCGGAGGCGTCGGCCGTCGGTATTGGTCTTACCGGATCAGCCGACGACGATTACACTTCCAACCGCCGTCGACGACGCGGGCTCGCGCTCGCGGTTCGTCGTTCTCGACGGAGTCGAGGCTTCGGCGACCGCCGCCGCGATCGCGCGGCCGCTCGCGAGCCGAGTTTGAAATGGAGGGAAGACGATGCCCCGATTGCCTCTACGGCCGCTGGGCGCGGTCGCGACGGCCGCCGCGCTTTTGACTTACGTCGGCTGTTCCTCGTCGACCACGAAGGACGACGCGGGAACCTCGCTGACGCCCCCGCCGGCTGGGGGGAAGGCGGCCGGCGACCCGGCCGCCGCCAGGGGTGATTCGGGGGGCAAGTCGAGCAAGCTGTTCGCCCAGTGGACCAAACCGGAGGCCGTCCTCGTCGTCTCGGGCGAGATGGACGGCTATCTCGAACCCTGTGGATGTACCGGGGGACAGCTCGGCGGCCTGATTCGTCGGTATGATTTCGTCGAGCGGCTGAAGGCCCAGGGCTGGCCGTACGCCCTGATCGATCTCGGCAGTCTGGTCAAGGACCCGGCCGGGGCCCGAGGCGGCTTCGAGCAGGCCAAGCTCAAGTACGGCATCGCGCTCAAGGCGCTGAGCGCGTTCAAGTACAACGCCGTCGCATTGAGCGCCGACGATATGAAGGTCGGCGTCGGCGAGGCGATGGGCCAGTTCCTCAACAATCTGACCGATCCGACCAAGATCCTCGCCGCGAACGTCGAGCCCGGCGCGGGGTTCGAGACGATCATCCAGCCGAGTCTGATCGTCGAGGCCGGCAAGCTCAAGCTGGGGGTGACCGCGGTCGTCGACCCCGAGGGGCTCGCCAAGCTCAGCGACCCGGACAAGGACGAGCTGTTGCCGACCGTCAAGCGGCCCGACGACGTGCTGCCCGCCGTCTTCGCCGATCTTGAGGGCAAGAGCGACTACCAGATCCTGATGGTCCAGGCCCCTCCCGAGGAGGCCAAGCGGCTGGCGTCGGCGTATCCGGGCTTCGACGTCGTCGTCAGCACCTCGTCACTCGACGACCCCGAGAAAGACCCGCAGATGCTGAACGGCGGCAAGACGATGCTGGTCAACGTCGGCCGTCGAGGCAAGTACGTGGGAGCCGTCGGCTTCTTCGACGAAGGGGACAAGACGCGTTATTCCCGGGTCAGCCTCAACGAGAAGTACGACGGGCCGGCGACCGCGGTCAAGAAGGTCATCGAGGACGAGTACCGCGGCTTGCTGAAGTCGGTGGGCACGGTCGAGAACTTCCCACGCCACGACTTCGTCAGCGGCGCTCCGGGGGCGATGTTCGTGGGGGCCGAGTCGTGCAAAGCCTGTCATCCCAACACCTACATGAAGTGGTCCGGCACCAAGCACGCCCAGGCGTTCGAGTCGCTGCTGCACGATCCCAAGCCGAACACCATCTACGACGCCGAGTGCATCAGTTGCCACACCACGGGTTTCGAGTACAACTCGGGCTGGCGGTCGGCGGAGACGACGCCGAACCTGAAGGGCAACCAGTGCGAGAACTGCCACGGTCCGGCGTCCCGACACGTCGCCGAGCCCGACGACCTGGCGTTCCGCAAGGCGCTCGCCCTCACCGTCGAGCAGGTGACGGCGAATCGGACCTGCTACCGCTGCCACGACGACGACAACTCGCCCAAGTTCGACTTCCCCACCTACTGGGGCAAGGTGATCCACAAGGGGCTCGACACGTACACCGATCCCAAGGTCCATCAGGGCGCGGCCCCGAAGGCGGAATAACCATGACTCAAACCACGACCCCGGCCCCGACCGCATCGGCGGTCGCGCCGCGCCCGACGCGGCTGGAACGGATGGCCGCGACGTATCGCGAGGACCATCAGAACCCGATCAACCACTTCCTCCACGTCGGGGTGGGCTGGCCGATCGCGGCGGTCGCGGTGATCGTCGCGCCGTTCCGGCCGATGCTGGGGCTGGAGCTGTTCATCCTGTCTTACGCCGTGATGTGGACCGGGCATTTCGTCTTCGAGCGGAACCTGCCGACGGTCTTCAGGCACCCGACGACGCCGTTCGTCATGGCCTGGACGGTGATTCGCCAGATCATCGCCGGCGTCGGCCGCCTGTGTGGGTTCGGCGGCGGCCGAGCCGGCTCGTAAGCGATCCGTTCTAGAGCCAATACCGTTCAACGGCGCATGACGATGGCTTCGGCGAAACCCTTGGTGGGTTG
>CALCIC010000832.1 GCA_937907405.1 uncultured Isosphaeraceae bacterium
TGCTCTGGGGCGATCTGAGCATGCTCGACGAGGCCCCCAACGCCAAGGCGTTCGTCCTCAAGCCCAACAGTCCCGCCGGCGCCGCCGGCCCCAAGGGGGCCGGCCGCGAGCTGTCGGACTTCGAGCGGAACACGCTGGCCCGGTTCCTCAAGTCGGCGACCGACGAGGAGGCCCTGCACAAGACGGGGACGCCGGGGGACAAGCCGTACACGTTCGCCGACGGCACGCCGATGTGGGCCGAGCAGGTCACGCCCGGCAAGAACGCCGTCTACCAATACATTCAGGCGGTCACGTTCAAGCCGGGCTGCCTGATGGACTGCCACAGTCGCGAGGATTCCGGCGGGCTGGCGGGGTCCGAGGCCGGCCGCGACTACATCGACAATCACATGATGCGGCCGACCGGCGACGGCCAGCACTGGGAGCCGGTCAAGGCCGGCGACCTCGCCGGCGCGGTGGTCGTGCATTACCCGTTCGACCCCACCAAGAAGGCGATCAACAACAACCGGGCGATGCTGATCACCGCCGCCATCGTCACCGCGATTCTGGCGATGGTCTCGTCGTACATGATCGTCCGGTACATCATCGTCAAGCCGGTCAAGCACCTCCGCGACGTCTCCGACGCCATCGCCGCGGGGCGGCTCAACATCCGCAGCCAGATCCAGACCGGCGACGAGTTCGAGGACCTGTCGCATGCGTTCAACCGGATGCTCCACAACCTGGTCGCCATGCAGCAAGAGCTGCGCGACGTCAACAACGACCTCGACCACAAGGTCGACGAGCTGGCCCAGGCCAACATGGCGCTCTACGAGATGAACCGGCTCAAGAGCGACTTCCTGGCGACCATGAGCCACGAGCTGCGGACCCCGCTCAACTCGATCATCGGCTTCTCCGAGCTGCTGGTCGGCAACCAGGACCTCCAGGACCGCCAGCGGCGGTTCGCCAACAACATCCAGTCGTCGGGCAAGATGCTCCTGGGGATGATCAACGACATCCTCGACCTGGCCAAGATCGAGAGCGGCAAGATGGAGGTCCGGAGCGAGGACTTCTCGATCCGGGACGTCTGCGAGGCGCTCACGAACCTGACCCGGCCGATGGCCGACGCCAAGGAGATCACGCTCGAATGCCGGCTCGACGAGGCGATCCCGCTGCTTCGCCAGGACCCCGGCAAGATCCGCCAGGTCCTCTACAACCTGCTCTCCAACGCGATCAAGTTCACCCCCGAAGGGGGCCGGGTGACGCTCCGGGCGCGGGCCGAGGGGCGGTTCGTGGTGCTCGAGGTCGAGGACACCGGCATCGGCATCGCCGATGAAGACCGCGAGACGATCTTCGAGAAGTTCCGCCAGGCGAAGGCCCCCGGCCAGGAGCACGACGTGCTCACCCGCGAGCACCAGGGGACCGGCCTGGGCCTCTCGATCGTCCGCGAGCTGGCCCGGCTGCTGGGGGGGGACATCCACCTGCGCAGTCAGCTTGGGCAGGGGAGCACGTTCACGATCCGGATTCCCCTCCAGATTCCGGGGAATCAGCGGTTCGAGGTCAACCTTTCCGACGAGCGGATCGACCTGTCCAAGGCCCGTCGGATCGAGCCGCCGCCGTCGTTCCCCCACCTGCCGTTGTCGAAGCCGCAGCCCGGCGGCGTCTCCCCCGAGGCGGCCCGCAACCGAGGGAGAAACGCGCCGGTCGTTTGAAAGCCCGTTCGTCCGTCTCATCTTCTTTGAACTGACATAAGTATGATGAAGCGCCTTTCGATCCACAGCCGGCGAGGCCGCCGGAACCTCGCCGCCGCGACCGCGGCGGTCGCGATGGTTCTCGCCCTGGCCGCGGCGACGTTCGTCGCGCTCCAGCCCCAGGTCCGGAACCTCTCCTACGGCCAGTTCCGCAAGAAGCTCGTCGAGGGGGGGGTGGGCTCGGCCCGCGTCGGCCCGTCGTCGATCACCGGCCGCCTCGTCGAGCGGGACCCGAGCGGTCGAGAGGTCGAGTACCACACCTCGCGCGTCGGCATGGAGCAGGATGAAGACCTGATCCGCCTTCTCGAACTCCACGTCGCCGGCGGCGACTACGACGCCGAGGCCGTGCCGTCGGCGTTCCAGACGATGGCGGCGCCGACGCTGATGTTCCTGATGACGATCGCCTTCCTGTCGATCATCATCGCCCGATCCGGGGGGCTCGGCTCGGCGTTGGCCTTCAGCAAGAGCAAGCCCCGGGTCTACGGCGACGGCGAGCCTCGGGTCACGTTCGACAGCGTGGCGGGCCACGAGGAGGTCGTCGACGAGCTGCGCGAGGTCGTCGACTTCCTGCGGACTCCGGGGAAGTTCCAATCGCTGGGGGGGCGGATCCCCAAGGGGGTGCTTCTGGTCGGGGCGCCCGGAACCGGCAAAACGCTGCTGGCCCGCGCCGTGGCGGGCGAGGCCGGCGTGCCGTTCTTCTCGCTCTCGGGCTCCGACTTCG
>CALCIC010000833.1 GCA_937907405.1 uncultured Isosphaeraceae bacterium
TCTCCCAGGCCCGGTAGAACAGGGAGACGATCCGGTGGTGGAACAGGTCGAGGAAGTCGACCGCGGGGCCGCGATGCTTGCCGCGCGGGCCGAGCAGTTCCTCGGTGTAGACGGTCGGCAAGGCGCCGCAGAACCCGAGGAGCCCGATGAACGGGGTCGCCATCCGCGGCGGCGCGTCGTCGCTCTGCGCGTCGCGCTCAAGGCGGTCGACGGCGCTCGCGGGGAAATTCATCGAGACCTGCTGGATGAACCGGACGGTTTCACGCGCGAAGGGGCCGTCGAAGCCGACCGGCGCGCGCCCCTTCTCGGCCCGTTCCAGGAGGCGGACGGCTTGAAAGAAATCGAATCGAAACGGCTCTTCGAAGAGCCGCTCGATCAGAGCAACATCCGATCGCCGCTGCGAGGTGGCCATCGCCAGGCTCCCTGCCTTTGTTTGCTGGTCGCGACGAGCTGCGTAAACGAGTTGATGCTGACGTACGCGCCCAGGAACCGATCGAGGACCGTCGCCATCAGGAAGGCCATCGCGCCGGGGTAGGCCTCGTCGTCGAAGTGAATCTTGATCTCAAGGCCCAGCGACAGGGGCTTGCCCAGGAGCCGCTGCCTGCGGGCCCGGGCGTTCGCCGGATCCCCCTCCGCGCCGAGGTCGGGATGAGCGACCCGCGCGGCGATCCTCGCGTGCGAAACGTCGAGGACGCCCTGGATCATCTTACGCGTCGACGTGGTGCCCGCGAAGTCGTAGAGCGTCAAGAGCTCGCGAAGGGCCTCGGCGCCGACCGGCCCGGCCGAGCCGTCGGACGATTCGCTTCCCCCGTTCAGCAGCGAGAGGTGGTTGAGCCCGAGCTGCGAGATCAACCGCCATTGCGCCGACCGGCCGACCGGCGGTCGCAACGACGGGGACGGTTTCATGAGTAGACGCGCGCGGCTGACCGCGGCCTCGGCCTCCGGCTCCAGAAAGCCTTGCTCGCCACCGAACGGGAGCGACGTCGGCAGATCGCGGTTGCTGCACGTCAAGTACGTGGTGATCTTCTCCACGGCCGGGCTGAGCGGATTGAAATTCGAGTCGGAGAACGAAAGCATGACCTCGCCCCCTGAATTCTGAAGCGACGGTTGCCGGGTCGTGAACCAGTACGCCGTCCGCTCCGAGAATCGGCACGCGTGACGCATCGCGTAGAACGGCTCGAACTCGTAGGGCTCCTCCAGGTACGAGCCCGAGCTGACGACCCGGTCCACCGAGAAGACCTCGTAGTCCATGGGATGCGCCACGTCCGGCAGCACTCGGTACTCGGTCTGGAGGTGGGTCATCGGGATCGGCTCGGGGACCTGGCGGAACAGGTTGATCGCGGGGGTGCAGCCGAGGCGGAAGTTGTCGGCCCGAACGACGAGGTCGGATCGAGGCGGGCTGTCCAACCAGAAGCGAACCTCAATGGACCCATCCAGCTTCGCCGTCTCGAACGCCGATCGCTGGTCCTCCTCCGGCCCGTTCAGCAACAGGTCGAAGAAAAGGTACTTCTGCGGGAACGCGAAGAACTCCTGGAGTAGACCGTAGCCGGGGAACGCGTGTTCGGGATAGGGATAAAGACGTTCGTCCGGCGCGAAGCCGACCGGCCTGACCGCCTCGCGGGGCAGCACCCGCTTGACGGCCTCTCGATCGACCGACTTGCCCATGATCCAGATCTCGCAGAGTCGGCTGAACAGGCATTCGTAGACGATCGAGGGGATCGGCTCGTTGCCGTCCAGGTAGAACCGCAATGATCGCAAACCCTTGAGCGATTCCCAGCCCCCCGGCGCCGTGCACTTCAGCGTAAGTTTGAGCAGCCCCACCGCGGCCGCCGGCTTGCCGACCTGGACCACGCGATCGGGAACCAGGACCGCCGCCTCGACCGCGATCGGCCAGAGGGTCACCGGGTAAGCCGTCTGGAACTGGCAACTTACTCCATGACGTGCGACCATCGACTTGAGCGGAGTCCCGCGCGGGATCGGCTGGCCGGCGACGGTCTTCGTCGGGTCGTTCGAGCCTTCGAACTGGACGACCGTCATCGACGGCAAGGGTCGCAGGTAATGCGGGTAGACCACCGACAGCAAGGCGTTGGTGATCTCCGGATACTCGTCGTCGATCTTCTTGCGAACCCGCGCCGTGAGGAAGGCGAACGACTGCATCAGGCGCTCGACGTGCGGGTCTTCGCAACGTCCCGTGGACAGCGCGAGCAGGCCCGCCACGTGCGGGTTGGCCTTGGCGAACTGGTCGCCCATGTCGCGGAGGAACACCAGCTCCCGGTTGTAATAGTCGAGGAATTCGTCGGTGACTCTCACGTCGGTCTCCGATCAGCGCGCGTCTTCGGTCGCCTCGGGGGGGTCACGAGTCGCCGCGGACCTTGAAGGATTTGCTTCCCACCTCGAGCACGGTGTCGAAGAGGACGGGCTGATTGAACGGCTTGACGTTGAGGACCGCGGACACCCGGTAGTGGATCGTCGACCGCGACCTGTCCTGCTCGTTGGCGTTGAACTCGACTCGGACGCTCTCAAGCCGCGGCTCGAACTTGCGGATGACGTCCGCGAGCATGTTCTCGAGCCGTTCCCGGTCCTTGGAGGCGCTCGAGCGCAGGCCGGAGATGTCGGGCAACCCGTACGCGACCACCGAGTTCTCCAGGGCCTCGACCCCCTCAAGCGACATGGGCAGACAGCATCGCGTGTTCAGCAGCCACTCCAGGTGGGTGCGGACCTCCTGTTTGAGCTTTTCCATCTGGCTGCTCAGGGACGACCCCTCCGCGCCCGCGGCGGCCAGGTCGGGATTGGTCAGTCGATCCCAGAGCGAATGCGGCAGGCGCATTCTCGAGGATGCTCGCGTCACGTCCTTCCTGCTCCTTCCCGGATCGATCGAAACGAAGACCGCGGCCGTCCCGGGCGACGGAACAACCACGGTCTTCGGCGGGTTCCAGTCGATTCGCGTTCGATCAGACGACCTTGTTCTGCTTCACGTCCCAGCCGCCCTTCACCGAGCCGCCGAGCGTGCCGTCGGGTTTCTGCTCCTTGTACTCGAATTCGATCTTCGAGAAGTTCAGGCTGATCTGGTCGGCGGGGACGACGCCGTCGCCGCGGGAACCGCC
>CALCIC010000834.1 GCA_937907405.1 uncultured Isosphaeraceae bacterium
TGTTGTCCCCCCGAATCCCCGCGTTCCAGATCTGGTCCACGCCCAGATACTTGGCGACCGCCGGGATGTCGCCGTGGGCGACCGACGGATTGCAGTCGCAGGGGGGGATCGGACAGACGCCGAAACCCTCGATGGGCTCGACGGGATGGACGAGCGACTCTTCCTCCACAGGCGGTTCTTCCAGGACGTTCATCGCCATTCCCACTCCGAACGGGGCGATCGGAGCGTCCTTCCAAACCTTCACGACGTCGGGATTCGCCTCAAGCTTCGCGAGTTGGTCCTGGGAGACGGTCCCGCGCACGACGACCGTCTGGGACGTTTCGCCGGCGGCGGCAAGGTGCGCGGGAGGACTCATGGGCACCGGTTCGAACGCGTGGTCGGGCTCGAAGCCTGGAAGCCCCCCCTTGTCGAACATTTCCGCGACGGTTCCGAGCGCTCGGTCGTTCCGAACCCGCATTTCGATCATCACCCGTTGCGCTTGCGGCTCGTCCCCCTCCCCTTCGTCGTGCTCTTCGTCCATCGCGCCGCCGGGCATCTCGCCGGCTCGGCCGTTCGTCCTCTTCTCCCGGGAGGTTGGCCCGTCCATGAACCCGTCCGGCATGTTTCCCCCGCAACAGTCCGCCTCGCGGTCCCCCATCGATCCGCTCGGCATCACCGCTTCCTTGCCCTCGTCGCTTGACGCCTGGCCGCGGGGACCTCCCATGGAAACCGTCGGCTCACGATGTCGCTTATTTCGGGACGGCATTGGATCACACTCCTACTCGGACGCAGGACCTCGAATGGATCATCCTAATGAGGAGCGCTACCCGAACTCCTGTGGGTAGCTTTAACGCCTGTTTAATTAAATTACGCCTGGCCATACACGTCAATACGAACAACGATAAATTTTTGTTACATTAAAAATGTAAAACACATGCAATTTGTAACATATTTGGGGCGTCGAGTGCACGTTGCTGCGACATCAGGCGAGATTGCTTGAGTGGCTTTGATGGTTTTTCTTGATTCGCGGGGCGACCTCGGGCTGAATTTGGCATTTACGTTCATGGGATGGTGATGGAGGCCACGCGGCGTCGGGCTCACGGATGCGCGAAACGCGATATTTTCAATGATAACGATATGGATTAATCGGACGGCCGCCTCCCCCAAGGTGCGCGAGGGGGAGCATGCCGCCCCGCTCGCGGGTTGAAAAGATCTGGTCCAACATCTCCGCGTTGACAGTCGACCGCGGCCGCGTATTCTCAGCCACGGGAAAGAACGAGAACTGGACAAATTAGGCGGAGCCTGACGGTGGGTGATTACGAACTCGTCATTACGAATTGCAAGCGGCTGGAAGGAATACTCGAAAAGCGGTTCGGCGCGAGTGGACGGGGTCTGCACGAGAAGGTGACCAGCGTTCAGGCGAAACTGCCGGAACCTCTGATCAGGAAGCTTCGGTACATCGCGACCATCCGCAACCAGTTGGTGCATGAAGAGGACAAGCACAGGATCGACGACAGGGCGGGGTTCCAGCGCGCCAGCAAGGAGGCCGAGAAGCAGCTCGCCGCATTGCTCAGGCCGACCTCGGCCGGTCGACTGGGCTGGAAGACGGCCTTGATCGCCCTGTGCGTCGCGGCCCTGGCGGCGTTTTTGTATCGGATTCTCGGATCCTGACCCCTCGAAATGGCGGCTTCGGGGGTCGACCGAGCGCGTGTAAGCATGATGTGTTCTATGTTCTAAGGACTCGTCGCGTCAGATGGCGTCGACCGGCGGGTTGAGCGTGGGGCTCACATTCTGACGCCGAAGAGTCGTCTCTGTCGGAAGCCGCCATGGAATCGCAGATCTGGTCGAAGTCCGAGGAAAAGTGGGCGTACATTCTCAACCTTCGGGGGCACGAGGTGCATCGTCTGAAGGTCACCGGCAATATGTTGACCTTGAAGAAGAACCTCAAGGCCGTCCTTGAGTCGCTCGAGCGGGGCACGGCCCCCGCGGACGCCGGGGCGAAATCGGTCGAGACTCTGGACGCGCGGTCGATCGTCAAGGCCGAGCTTCCGCCGGAGAACACCAGTCTGACGCTCTACGGCGGACCGGACGGCGCGACGAAGCTGGCTTACACGAGCGGCGCGGACGACGCGGGCGAGATCCTCAAGGCCATTCTGGCCAGGTCCGACCGCGGCTTTCAGCCTTCCCAGGAGGCGCTGACCGCATTCGAGGCGCTGATCGGGCCGGTGATCATCGGCGCCGTCGCGGGGTTGTTCTGGGCGGGTCTGAATCAGGCGGCCGGTCAGCTCGCCGCGGGCGAGGAGCTGGAAGCCCACGGTCGGCGGGCCGGCCTGCAGCGAATCATGAACCTGGCGGCGGAAATGCTCGGTCAGACAGGCGTGACGGTTCTCGGCGTCGGACTGCTCGTTCTGATCGTGGGTTGGTGCGCCGCGCGGCTGATCAAGCGGCCCGAACGCACGGTCTGGCTGCCCGAGGGTTCCTGAGCGAGCGATCGGCGACGGCCCCGGCGTCCGATCACCGGCGCCGTCGCGGATGTTCGGCCGGTCGCGTCCCTCGCGCGATTCATCCAATCGTCCGAACCACCGTCCCCTTGGCGCAAGGGGGTGGAGAGCCCAGAATTTAGTGCGACGAGCGGGAGCTGTCGTCGCTCGAAGTTGAACGAGGGGCGTCGACCGCCGGAGCGCGTTCCAGGTGCGTTGATCGGCGAGGAGAGGCAACCAGGCGATGCTGGCGACGTGGATCGAGACGGCGGCGAAGGGGCGAAGCGCGGGGCCGATCCGGGCGGGAATGTGGTCGGCCGCGGTGGTGGGGACGCACCCCATTGAGAAAAACCAGCGGGTCTGGCTGGAACTGTTCGCCGACGACCTCGCACTGGGGAGGATTCCGGCCTTCTGGATCGAGAACAAGGGGGGGAACAGCTTCTGGCACGCGCCGATCCCCCCCCAGGCCGTCGGCATCCGGCTTCATTACCGATCGGTGGCGGAGCGTGAGGATTTGGAAACCGCCTACAGCGCGTTCCAGGATTCGATCGTCCGCCCCAACCTTCCCGACCGCACCGAATCGACCGATCTGCTGGGTTCGGCCGTGGAAGGTTTGGTGGGCAACCGCGCGATGTCGGTGCGCGTCGACGGTCGCGGCTCGACCTACGACGTCTACTTTCCGACCGTCGGCCTGCACTCGAACGTCCGTCCCAAGGAAGGGGACCGTCCCCAGAGCAGGTCGCATTTCCGGTCGATCGTCGGCGGTTTGGCGGTCGGCCGACGGCTCGACTGGTTCAACGAGCGGTCGACCTGGGACGCCGTCCAGCATTATTCGGGCTCGACGAATCTCCTGACGACCGACCTCGCCTGGCGGAACGGGCCGATTCGGGTCGTGATCACCGACTTCGTGGCGATGGGCGACTCATTGCCGGTCAACGCCGGGATGGAGAAGTCGCCGGGGCAGTACATCAAGCGGTTCCGGATCAGGAACGACGGCGAGGAGCCGAGGCTGGCCATCTTCGCCGTCTACGTCCAGGCCGAGGTCAACGGCGGCGTCGGCGACATGGGGTTGAGCTGGCACGATCAGGACCGCGCCCTGCTGGCGGTGAATCGCGGTCACGGCCACTCCAACCGCAAGCTGGCGCGCGACTCGACCGTCGAGTTCGCGTTGGCGCTCGACCATCGAGGGGACGTCGATTGCGAGCCGACCGGGACCAACGAGGCGATCCTTTACCGCTGGATCGACCTGCCTCCCGGCGAATCGGTCACGGTCGACCTACTGGTGAGCGGGGCGTTCACCGGCTGGCGGGGAGATCAGGGCTCCTTCGTCCACTGGCTGCGTCCCGCGCTCAACTGGTTCCGATCGACCAACCTCGACCAGGTCGAGCAGAGCACGGCGCTGAAGTGGGACGAGTTCGTCGAGCCGCTGCCGACGATTCAACTGCCGAAACCCGCGTACGCGGTGAACCTCCGGCGGTCGGCGTTGGCCGCCGCGTTGCACGCCGACGCCGAGACCGGCGCGGTGGCCGCGGGCCTCGACCGGGGCCTCTCCGCTTATTGCTGGCCGCGCGACGCCGTGTGGGTCGGCTGCGCCCTCGCGCGACTCGGCCACCCCGAGATCCTCCGGGGCGTTTACGAATGGCTGAGCAAGGTCAAGGTCAAGAACAGCCCGTTCCTCTACTGGTTCCAGAAGTATTCGATCGACGGGATTCCCGAATGGGAGACTCCCGCCATCGACCAGACCGCGATGATCCCCTGGGGGCTGGAGCGCTACTACCGACTCACCGGCGACCTCGATTTCGTCGCCGGCGTCTGGCCGATGGTCGAGCAAGCCGCCCAGGTCTGCGCCGGCGATTCGGGCGGGCACCCCGGCCTCAGTTTCGACGAGACCCTCAACCTCGTCAGCTCGGCCGGGCTCGGCGATCAGCTTTACGGCGGCTTTCTCTATTCGAACGCGGTGGTCGTCGCCGGCCTCCGCGCCGCAAGCCGACTGGCCGAGCGGCTCGCCTACGCGGAATCGGCCGACCGCTGGAACGCCCTGGCCGATCGAATCTGGTTCGAGGGGGTGATGAAGGAGGTCGCGACCGAGCGCGAGGGCTCTCCGGGGCTGATCGACCCCGAGACCGGCCGGTTCCTGAGCGGTCGACGGTTGTCGATGCTCCGGGGGCTCTGGACCAGCGATCCCGATTACGTGGCCGATCGTTCCTCGAACATCGAGGTCAGCGCGCTCACCTTGTCCTGCCCGTTCGGACTCTTGCCCGCCGTCGACCCACTTCTGGTCAAGACCAGCGAAGCGATCTATCGCGCCAATGAAACGCGGAGCGCCGACAAGAATCTGCTCGCCCGGACGTCCTACCCGTCCCCCTCCACGCCGCGGAAGGGGCACCTCGGCGAGCATCACGAGATCTCCAGTCTTGCGACGTTCGCGATGATTCGATACCTGCTCCAGCTCGGCCGTGAATCGGGCCAGGGGCGGCACTGGCTCCGCGCCGTGGCGATGATCGACGCGCTCCTGGGCCGCCTGGGTCCGCTGGGGCTGACCCTTCGAGCCGGCGGCCGCATCGGCGAGCCGGTTGCGATCGCTTCAAGTCCCGGAGGGACGGCCTGGGGCATCCATGCCATGCTGATCGAGACGATGCTCGACCTCGCGGGTCTGGGCTACGACGCCGTCGACGATCGGCTCACGCTCAGCCCCACGCTGCCGATTTCGTGGGCGAATACGGGCTCCTCAAGCAAATTCGCTTGCGGCGAGGTCTCGTACCGTCTCGACCGGCCCATCGGCGGCGCCGTCCACCACCTCCCCCTCGCCGTCAAGCTTCTCCGCCCGGTGAGCCTCGACGTCGCGATCCCCTGCCCCGGTCTGGTCGAGCTCGGCCCCTGGAAATCCCACCCGCCGTCCCCTTCCCCGGAGTTCGACCCAACGACCAGCCGACTCAACTGGACCGTCCCCCTCCCCAAGGGGGAGAGTCGATGGAGCTTCACCTGGGGCTGACGTTCCCGCCGAACCAGCCGGCCTGAGCGAGTGTCTGCGCGCCGAACGCACGAGGAACAGGCGCCGCGTCCGGCTGGGCGTCCACTCTCAGAGGCTATCCGGAAACTCCCTGGAACGGCTTAAGCGGGGTGCCACGGGTTC
>CALCIC010000835.1 GCA_937907405.1 uncultured Isosphaeraceae bacterium
GGGCGAGCAGCCGTGAGTCGAGCCGCAACGGATGCTCGTCGACGCCCCCCACCCGGAACATCCAGCGGTTGCCCGCGCAGCTTCGAACCGACCGCCGCACCTGATCGGCGAGCGTCTGAAAGGCGATCTGCTCGTAAGCCTGGGCCAGCGCGCTGCAGATCGCGCCGTTGGGTCGATCGTCCTTCATGGCGAGCCGGAACGCGGTGATCGCCTGCTCGTATCGGCGTTCCATCAGGTCCATGAAGCCGTCGAACGGGATCAGGCCGGTCTGACGGATCGAGGGGTCTTCCTGGACCTCGTAGCGATAAATCGCGTGCAGGAACAGCGAGGCCCGGACGCGCTGATAGAGGTTGTCGCTGTCGCGGCGGAACCGCTCCAGGTCCTCGCAGGCGCGGAGCGTGTCGGACAGGCCGGCCCCGGCGACCAGCCCGCGCGCCGAGCGGTCGCGGATCTCCGGGGCCGAACTGGTGATCGTCTCGATGAGGGTCGCGCCGAGTGTGGACATAAGAGTTTCACGGGCCGAGATGTGAGAGAAGGTGAGCCGACGCACGCCCGACGCTTCAGCGCGGGCTGGCGCGCTCGATCCGGGCGACGGCTTCGAGCAGGACGGCGAGGATCTGGTCACGGTCGACGCCGGCCATCGCCAGGGCGACCTGGGCCTCGACGCCTCCATACTTGACGCCGAGGTTGAACCGCGAGCCCTTCGTCTCAAGCGCCAGGTACTTCTCGCGGCGAGCCAGCAGGTTGAGGGCCGACGTGAGCTGGATCGAGCCCAGCTCGCGGACCTCGCCTTGAACCAACTCGTCAAGCAGTTCGAAGACGGTCGGCGTCAACACGTGCATGCCGAAGAAGCAGAGGTAGTGCCCCGCGCGAAGGCCGGGGACCTGAAGCCGAAGCTCGGCGAGCGTCGGGTTGGGCTTCTCGACGATCTCGTCGATCGCGTAGACGTCCGACCGCTGGGCCAACCGACGTCCGGCGACGGTGCCGTACTGGTGGATCAGATGTTCGCGGGTCGCCTGGACGGCCGACACCGCGCAGCCCTCGGCCGTGGCGAGGTCGATCAACTGTCGGGCGCATCGGCGGTCCTCGGCCGAGAGGTAGAGGTGGTCGCTCAGGAGCAGAAGGAACGCGTCGTCTCCCACGAACTCGCGGGCGCGCCAGACGGCGTGGCCGTAGCCCTTGGGCTCGGCCTGGACGGCGAACGTCAGCCGCTGCTCAAGCTCCAGCAGCCTCCGGGCCTGGTCGTCGGCCCACTTGGCGTCGCGGTACGCCGCCCGGAGGTTGTTGGCGTAGGCGCGGAACTGGTCGCGGTACGCCGCCTCGTCCCCCGGCGCGACGACGACGCAAATCTGCTCGATCCCGCTGCCGAGCGCCTCCTCGGCGATGATGTGCAAGACCGGCTTGGTCAGGCCGTCGCGATCGACCAACGGCGACATGGCCTTCTGCACGGTGTCGGAAGCGGGATATTGCCGCGCCCCCCGTCCCGCCGCGGTGATGACTGCCTTGGACACTTGCACGACGCCGTTCCTTTGCTTCAGGTCCCCCGATCCCTACAAACCGATCTCAGACTAATCGCCTCCCCGGAACCCGGCAACCCCGGGCTTGACTTCCCCCGCGCCGGACACTAACTTAGAACCGTCTGACGCGACATGCGTTGGGGATGTAGCTCAATTGGTTAGAGCACCGGCCTGTCACGCCGGAGGTTGTGGGTTCGAGCCCCATCATCCTCGCTGAACGTTATCCCCCCCAATTCGAGAGCGATCGACTCGCCGATTTCGGCTTGTACCTGTGCAACCATCAGGATCGAGCGATTCTTCTTAGGCGGGTCGACATCCTGGGGTTGCTCCATGACCCTCCCCATCACGATCACGATCATCGTGACGGCGGATGATCGCTACCGAGCGGAGATGCCGGGAGGACCACCGGTCGAGGCCGGCTCCCTGCGCGAGTTGGGCGACCGGTTGAGGGATCACCTAGCCACCCTGGAGGACGAACCTGATTCCGATCTGGCGGAATCGGCCTGGCTTTCCCGGTCGGCTACCGATCAGGCCGCCTTGCTCGAACTGGCTCGGACGTCCCCGCCCCCCGACGCCGGGTTCAGCGACGCTTGACAGGGGCCAACGGATCGGGACAGGCCGGTCGTCGTCGTCACTTCGAATGCAGCGATGGCGGAGAGCGCGCCCCTCGTCGGGGTGGCGATCGCCGCGTCGTAGGCGGTCTCGATCCGCCGAACGGCCCCGTCGACCCCCGCCCCAGCGTCGTGACGGCGTCGGTGACGAGCCGGCCGACGACGTTGTAGGCCGCTTCATCGGAGGTCGCCCCGGCATGACTCAGTTCGCCCGATCTGCGTCCGGGCTCAGGAACGACCCCTTCGGTCTCCGAGCCGCAGGCCGACGAAATCGCGGGTTTGCTGGGCGATGGCCTGCTCGGTCGGCAGCCGCTCCATCGAGCTGGCGCCGTAGAAACCGTCGAGCCCCTCGACGCGCTCCAGAACGTATCGGGCGTCGTCCGGCATGGCGATCGGCCCGCCGTGGCACAGGACGAAGACGTCGCCGCGGACGGATCGGGCCGAGTCGACGATCGCGGCCACGTCGCGGACGCAGTCGTCCAGCGATCGGGCCGACTGGGCGCCGATGCTCCCCTTGGTCGTCAGCCCCATGTGCGCGACGATCAGATCGGCGCCGGCCTCGGCGAGTCGCCGCGCCTGATCGGGGTCGAACGCGTAGGGCGTGGTCAGCAGGTCGAGCTCATGCGCCCGGCGGATGCATTCGACCTCCCGGTCGAAGCCCATGCCGGTCTCCTCCAGGTTCGCGCGGAACCGGCCGTCGATCAGGCCGACCGTCGGGAAATTCTGGATTCCCGCGAAGCCCAGCGCCTTCAGCTCGCCGAGGAAGACGTCGGTGATCATGAACGGATCGGTGGCGCACACGCCGGCGACGACGGGCGTCCGCTCGACGGCGGTTAGGACCTCGAAGGCCATCTCCTTGACGATGGCGTTGGCGTTGCCGTACGGCATGAGACCGGCGAGCGAGCCTCGCCCCGCCATGCGGAACCGGCCCGAGTTGTAGATGACGATCAGGTCGATCCCGCCGGCCTCCTCGCACTTCGCGCTCAGCCCGGTCCCTGCGCCGCCGCCGATGATCGGCAAGCCGGCCGCGACTTTCTCGCGGAACCTCTTCAGGATCGATTCGCGTGGTTCGGCCATGTCGGCGTGCTCCAGGAAAGATCAGGGCTGGGCCAGTTCGAGATACGCATGAACCAGGTTGCGGGCGAACTGGGGATCGTTGATGTGCAGGGGAAAGCGCCGGATCGTCCGCTCGGTGGTCTTGTTCACCGTCGCTTCCAGCGCGTCGAAGAGGGCGGCGTCGGCTTCGGGGTCGTAGAACGGCTGGCCCGGCGCGTCGAGGCCGGACAGGCCGCGCTCGGGGATCAGGAGCGAGACCGGCGACTGCCAGCGGTTGAGCTTCTCGGCGATCCAACGGCCGATCCGGGCGTTCTCCTCGACCGTCGTCCGCATCAATGTGACTTGCGCGTTGTGCTGGTGGAAGACGCGGTCGCGGAACTTTTCAGGGACGGTCGAAAATCCGCCGAAGTTGACCATGTCGATCGCGCCCAGGCTGATCACGCAGGGAATCCGCGCGGCGATCTGGGCCTCGAAACGATCCTCGGAGCAAGGGAAGACGCCGCCGATCAGGTAGTCGGCGACCTCGGTGGTGGTGACGTCGAGCAGCCCCTGAATCAGCCCCGAAGCGACGAGACGCTCCATCGCGCGGCCGCCGGCGCCGGTGGCGTGGAAGATCAGGCAGTCGTAGCCCAGGGGTTCAAGCTCCTCGCGGGCCTCGGTGATGCAGGGGGTGGTCAGGCCGAACATGGTCAACCCCAGCGCGGGGCGTTCGGACTCGATTTTCACCGCATCCTTGACCATTCCCGCCATCGCGTGCGCGGCATTGGCCAGCACGGTTCGCAAGACGGCGTTCAGGCCGGCGACGTCGACGACGGAGTGCATCATGCAGACGTCGGAGCAGCCGACGTAAGCGGCCGTGTCGCCGCTGGCGACCGTCGAGACCATCAACTTGGGGAGCCCGATCGGCAAGGCCCGCATCGCCGGGGTGATCAGCGCGGTCCCGCCGCTCCCCCCCAGGCCGATCACCCCCGCGACCTTCCCCGCCCCATGTTCGGAGACGAGGAATCGCGCGAGCGCCTCGCCCATCGCCGCGATCGCCGGGCCTCGATCGGGCCTGTCAATGAGTGGACCGGAGCAGCCGAACTCGGCGACGGTTTGCGCCGAGACGTCGGCCCGGACCGACGGTTCGCCTCCCGTTCCGACGTCGACCGTCACGACCGAGACCCCCGCCTCTCGCAAGCGGTCGGCCGTGTAAAGCAGCTCCCGCCCCTTCGTATCCATCGTGGCGATCGCATAGACGGAAGCGCTCATGTTCGCTCTCTCTCGACGCGTATTCGGTCCCGCCGACAGGTTCAGGCGCAGCCGCCCAGGCCGTCGTTCAGCGCGACGGCCAGCCTGCGGAGACCTTCGTCGATGCGGACTTGCGGCGCATAATCGAGATCTCTCCGGGCGGCGTCCAGATTGTACCAGTGCGCGGTGGAAAGCTCATGGGCGAGGAACCGCGTCATGCGCGGCTCGCCGGGGAGGTTCAGGAGGCGATGGCAGCCCTCAAGCCCTCGGCCGATCGCGACGGCCAACGGTCGCGGCACGGACTTCTTGACCGGCGGCAGACCGGCGATTTCGAGGAATCGGTCGACCATGTCCCAGATCGGCACCGGCTCGCCCTGGGCGATGAAGTAGACCTTCCCGGCGATCGGCGAACCCACGTCCAGGCGATCGGCGGCCAGAAGGTGGGCCGAGGCGGCGTTGTCGATGTACGTCAGGTCGATCAGCGGATTGCGGCGGCCGATCCGAAACAGGCGCCCCGCCCGGGCCCGCGCCAGAATCCGCGGGAGGATGTTGTTGTCCCCCGGCCCCCAGATCAGGTGGGGCCGGAGCACCACCGTGGCCAGCGTCGCGTCGTTCGCCTTGCGGACCATTTTCTCGGCCTCGGCCTTGGTCCGAGGGTACGCGGCCTCGTAGTGGTCGGGGTAGGGGATCGACTCGTCGACCCCTTCAAGGTCCTTGCCGCTGAAGATCACGCTGGGCGAGCTGGTGTAGATCAGCTTGCGGACGCCGTGGGCCCGGCACGCGTCGATGACGTTGCGCGTGCCCTCCACGTTCGATCGCCGATACTCGCTCTCCGGCCCCCAGATCCCGGCCTTGGCGGCGACGTGGAAGACGGCGTCGCAGCCCTCGACCGCGCGGGCTACCGCCGACGCGTCGGCCACGTCGCCTTGAATCTGTTCGGCGCCCAGGACGTCGAGCTTCGGGTGGCGGCCCCGGGCCAACGAGCGGACGGAACGCCCCCCGGCGCGGAGCAACGACACGACGGCCGAGCCCAGGAATCCGCCGCCTCCGGTCACGAGCACGGGACGGGACGGGTCGAGCGTCATGTTCGTTTCCTTGCGGCCCAGACCGCCAGCTTCTCGCGGAAGATTAGATCGGAAGAGCACACGTCTGAACTCCAGTCACCTTGTAATCTCGTATG
>CALCIC010000836.1 GCA_937907405.1 uncultured Isosphaeraceae bacterium
GCCAGCACCGCGAAATCGAAGCCGGAAGGAACCGCCGATTCGAGCGCCAAACCGCGGTCGACGGCGTCGATGGCGGCCTGGTCCTCGCCGACCCGGCAGAGCGCGGCGGCCAGTGTATTCCAGTAGGTGGAGTTGTCGGGGTCGGCCTCGGTCGCCTGCCGGGCGAGGCTCACGGCCTCGGCGCGGTCGCCGGGGTCCGGCCGAGTCCGACTCAGGAGGAACCAGGCCATGTCGTTGGCGCAGTCGAACCGCCGACGACGGACGTCGGCGTCGTCGGGCTCGACCAGGCTCCGTCTGACGAGCAGGTCGTAGGCGAGCCGCCAGGCGGAACCGGCCTTGTCGTCCGCTCCAGAACGTCGGTAATCGCGGGCCGCCTCGATGTAGAGATCGGCCAGCCCAGACCCCGTCGCGGGCGCGCGCCCGACGTCGGGCTGAGGACGGCCGACGTCGAACTCGGGTCGCCCCGCGCCCGCCGAGTCGAAGCCCGCGCCGCCCTGAAGGCACGAGACCAACCCTCCAATCGCCGCCACGTAGATGCTGCTGACGAACGCATTCAGCAAGCAGTCGATCATATACATGCCGATCAAGCAGACGACGACCGTCTGGGACGCCAAGGCCAGCTCGCCCCAACGTCGAACCGGATACCTCCAGACGAAAACGAACCCCGGCAGCAGGAAAACGGCTAGATACATGCCGAGCCCAACCACGCCGGTCGTCCCCAGGATGATGATCCAGAGGCCGTCAGTGATTGAGACGTCGATGCCGTCCTCGTTGAAGACGCGCGACCTTCCCCAGCCGCCCCAACCGAAGACGGGCATCTGAACGGCCTTGGCGATCAGGATGTCCTCGTTCTTGAACCGGAATTCGAGGGACTGGGCGCGGTCGGCCTCGATGTTCTCGGCAATGAACGAAATCGCGCCGGAGTAGTCCCAGACGTTGGACACCCGAACCCCTGTGTAAATGAGGGGGGCGACGAGCAAGCACAGCATCAGCGCGCGGGAGCGGAACCGGATCGAGAACCAGAGGACGACCAGCCCGACTACAAGCAGTACATACGCGCCCGACGAGCGACAGAGGAGGGTGGTGACGACCAGAACGGGCAGGAAGAGGGTGCCGAACGGATACCCCCACAAGGTCGTCAGCGAGCGCCGCCGCCACATCCAGACCGCGCACAGGCAGCAAACCGTCATCCACATCCCGAGTTCCAGGCCGTTCGGAAAGAAGACGCGAGGGCGCCAGCCTCCGAGTCTGGAATCCATGAACGTGCCGATGCCGTAGAGCTTGAACAGCAGCACGGGGCTCATTCGCATCTCATACACGCAGAAGGGCACGTAGACGAGGCCGCCGACCACCATCCCGACTACCAGGTCGCGAAGCTCTCTCTCGTCTCTAAAGTGGATGCGCCCAACTAAATACGGCAATCCCCAGACGGTGAGCTGGTTGAGGACCGCCGAGATTCCATCGTAGACGCCCAAGCCGTTGGACAGCGACGACGCGAACGGGCAGACGCAAAAGCCGAGCATCCCCAGGTCGAGCCAGTGCGGGCGGAATTGGAGCACCCGGTCGGGCATGAACAACAGCGTGCCCAACATGATGCCGTAGCTGAACGCCGCGCTCTTGGTGTAATCGGGCAGGCCGGACAGGGCGATTCCCGACGGCGGCAGGAACAACCAGGCGCCGACGATTCCAATCACGACGGCGTGTCGTCGCGGCAGCATCGCGAACATGAGCAGGCAGAACGGAATCCAGCCGATGAGCGTCGTCGGTATCAGGAATTGCACGGCGAGTCGATCCTCAAAGCTGCCGATCCGAGCGTTGTCGCGTCTTTGACGCCCGGTTCCCCAAGCGACCTCACGTTCCGCGGTCAAGATCCGACCTGGCCTGCGACGGCAGTTCAACGAGGCCCGCCGAAACCGTCGGGCCTCGGCCCCTGCCGGCGAACATCCGCCGCGATTCCCGTTTTAAGCCTAGTGCGCCGAACGCCCGCGGGAAAGCCCAGTTGATCTACGGCCCAATCGGCGCAATCGGCCGCATCGAGCGCTGGATTCGCGTGTTGCGTGGTCGCAGGCGACGGAATACCTTAACCTTAGCTCATTGCGACGACGGGGGCCGAAACCGAATTGGAAGCTCGACGGCCGCGCGGCATGCTCCGGAGTCGTCCTGGCCGCCCCCCCTCGTCCCCAGGAGATTCCATCCATGAAATACCGCTACCGCCTTGCAGTCGCCCTCTCATTGGCGTCTTCGACGGCCGTCGGCCTGCCCTGGACGCGCGATTCTCGCGCCGACGAGCCCCGGGCCGACGCACCGACGCCGTCGGTCGAAGCGTCCTACGAACCGGCGACCCCGAGTCGATGGCACCGCGGCGCCCTGGCCTGGGACGTCAGCCCGGTCGACCTCCGGTTCCTCAACGCGAACGACCGCCCCGCGGGCCGCCGGGGATTCGTCAAGGCCGCGGGCGATCGGTTGGTCTTCGAGGACGGGACTCCGGCCCGGTTCTGGGGCGGAAACCTCGTCGCCTACGCTCTGTTCGCCACCCCCCGCCAGAACATCGCCGCCCAGGCCAAGCGAATGGCCCAACTCGGCTACAACCTGATGCGCATCCACCACCACGATTCGACCTGGGTCGAACCCAACATCTTCGGCCCCAAGGACTCCCAATCGCGCCGACCCGACCCCCGCTCGCTCGAGTCCCTCGACTGGTGGATCAAGTGCCTCAAGGACGAGGGAA
The DNA here is from genome assembly GCA_937907405.1 of uncultured Isosphaeraceae bacterium. Lineage (GTDB taxonomy): Bacteria > Planctomycetota > Planctomycetia > Isosphaerales > Isosphaeraceae > Paludisphaera. The sequence goes on from CALCIC010000836.1 coordinate 2,729, forward strand.
TCTACGTCTGGCTGGACATGGAGGTCGGCCGTCAAATCCTGCCCCGCGACCGCCTGAAGCTCGGCGCCGCCGAACTGCTCAAGGCCCCGAACAACCTGGCCGGCTTGTGCTACTACAATCAAGAGGTCCAGCGGCTCATGCTGGAGTTTCAGAACCAGTACCTCAGCCACGTCAATACATATACCAAGTTGGCTTACAAGGACGATCCCGCCGTGGTCGGGGTGCTGATCACCAATGAGAACGACCTGGTCCAGCACTTCGGGAACCTGATGCTTCCCAACCAGGACAACCCGTTTCACAACGAACTCTTCACCAAGGACTACAAGGCGTTCGCGACCGAGCACGGCCTTCCCGAGGCCAGGGTGTTCGAGACCTGGCTGCCGGGGCCGAGCAAGATCTACATGAGCGACGTCGAACACCGCTTCAACACGACGTTCCTGGCCGATCTTCGGTCGATCGGCCTCCGCGCGCCGGTCGCGACGACGAACGCCTGGGGCGGTCCCTCTCTGTTCGTCCTCCCCTCGCTGACCGACGGCGACCTGATCGACGTCCATTCTTACGGCGAGGCCGAGGAGCTGAGCCGCGACCCCCGTCGCGAGCCCAGCTTCGTCCAATGGATCGGTGCGGCGCGAGTCAGCGGCAAGCCCCTCGTGAATAGCGAGTGGAACGTCCCCTACCCCACCATCGACCGCTTCACGGCCCCCCTGTACGTCGCCAGCGTCTCCGCGCTTCAAGGATGGAGCGCCCCGATGCTCTTGAATTATTCTCAGGACAGGCTGCAGCAGCCGGGAGGGCCCAGCGAATGGTCGACGTTCTACGACCCGGCGCTCACGGCCGTCATGCCGGCGGCCGCCCTGCTCTACCGCCGAGGCCACGTCGCGCCCGCCAGGAAGTCGTACCACCTGGCGCTCACCCCGGACCAGCTCTTCAACCAAGAGCTTTCCCCAAAAACGTCGGCGACCATCCGAACCCTCGTCGAACAAAGCCGCCTGACGATCGGGCTGCCGGCCGTCAAGGAACTCCCCTGGCTGACCCCTTCGCCGACCCCCGAGGGGGCCGTCGTGATCGACGACCTCGACCGCGACATGCTCCCCGAAGGCGCCTCGGAAATCCGTTCCGACACCGGCGAGCTGGCCCGCGATTGGACGCGGGGAATCCAGATCATCAACACCCCGAAGACGCAGGCCGTCAGCGGCTGGATCGGCGGCAGAGACCTGGAAACCACCGACGCCATGTATCGATTCCGCACCAAAAAGGCCGTCGTGGCGCTCTCCAGCATCGACGATCAGCCGCTCGCCAAATCGCGGTTCATCCTCGTCACGGCCGTCGCCCGCGCCATGATCGACGAGAGCAACCGCCCTCCCCTCCTCTCCGAACCCGTCGAGGGCGCGATCGTCCTGAAAACCGAGGTCGACGACCTAGAACTCCTGGCCCTGGCCGCCGACGGCAAGGTCGCAAGCAGGCAGGCGGCCACGCGAACCAACGGCCTCGTCTCCTTCTCGGTCCCCGCCGGCCGAGGCACCCACTGGTACGTCCTCAAATCCAAACCCGCCCCCGCGTCCCGTTGACCCTCCGACCATCGACCGGCGCGGCCCGCCATTTGCTTAACTCTCTCTACGCCGGGATGAACCGGCTCAAAGGGAGACCGCTGAATTCGGCAAGCTGGGGTTCTTGGTTCGACTTGTAAATTTTGCTATCCTAGAATGTCAACAGCCCTGGGCATGAAGCCAAGGTGGTTCACCGGGGTTTAATCCGCGTAAATGCGAGGGAATCAACGATGCGATGCCGTGGCTTCTGGTTGCCCATCCTGGCGGCGGCTCTCTGGGCTTCGAGCGCCGGATCGAACGCGTGGGCCGATGAATATTGGGTGGAATCGGCCGCTTGGGTCCCGACGTCCAGCGTCTCGATCCTACCGACCTCGTACGTTACGGCCACGTCTTACGTTCTGCCGACCTCGTTCTCGGCGCCGACCGTTTACGCGACGGCCTTCGCCGCCGAGAGCGTGCTGTCGCCGACCTCGTACGTCGTGCCCAGCTACTATGAGACCCGGTTTCGCCGCAGCCTCTTCGGCAGGCGGCTGATCCCCAGCGCCATCGGTCAGTACAGGGCCGTCACCGGCGTCGGCGTCGCCGCTTACACGCCGACGACGTACTACAGGCCGACCAGTTACTTCCCGACCACTCTCTATTACCCCTCGTCGTACAGCGTGCCGACCTCCTACGTCTACCCGACCACGTACCGGACGGCTGCGGTGATCGACCGCGAGGTCGTCGCCAGCGAGTACGTCGTCGAGTCGAGCGCTTGCTGCGACGGCTCGGGTTCCGTGGCTCTGGCCGCGCCCCGCGTGGTCGCTCCCGAGCGGCCCAGCGCCCCGGCCGCCAGTCGCCCGCGCAAGCCCGCGATCCAGTCCGAGCCCGAATCCGATTACGACGACGACCCGGCGCTCAGCTCCAACGTCGACCCGGCCCCTGAGCCGGCCCCCCGCCCGCGAGCCCCCGCTGGGAACTCGGGCGTCCGAACCCCTGCGCCGGCCGCCGCCACTCCGCCCGCGCCCCAGGCTCCCGAACGCGTCCAGTCGACGGAGCGGCCCGACGGCGAGCCCCTGAATCAGCCTGTCAGCCCCGCGCCCGCATCGTCCGATTCGAACCCGCCGACGCCCCCCGCGGCCCCGTCCGGGACCGAAAACCTGCTGGAGCCGGAGATCATCCCCGACGGCCCCGGGACGTCTCGCAGCGAGTCACGAAAGCCGGTCTACAACACGGTTCGTTCACTCCCGGCCGAGAGCCGCAACGTCCTTTTCGGCCGCGTCCGCGAGCGCGAGACGCGCGAGCCCGAGGAAGGCGTCCGCGTCCTGCTCTCCAGCCGCACCGGCGCCTTCACCGACAAGGTCGGATGGACCGACGCCTTCGGCCGGTTCGCCGTCAAGGTTCCCGACGGCGACTGGACCGTCAAGGTGGCGATGCCCAGCGGCCGGGTCTACTCGGTCAGCGAGATCACCGTCAGCAACGGTCTGATCAGCGACGACGAGGGACGCGACGTCCCCAGCCTGACCATCACCCGCTGACGCCGATCGTCTCTCAACACGCGCGGTCCAAAGCCCGGGCGGACGTCTCAAGCCCGCCCGGGCTCGCCGCGGCATTCGGTCTGAAAGGAGGACCCCCGTGGACGAAGTCGAGGAAGTCCGCCTCTGCGAAGTCGCCAACGAGATGGAGGCCGCGCTCGTGGTGAACCTGCTCCAGGACAACGGCATCCCGGCGCGAAGCGATGCGACCCAGGCCAGCAACGTCTTCGGCGGCTTGCCGTTCGAGACGAGCCATGGCGTCTACGTCGTCGCCTCCCTGGCCCGCAAGGCTCGCCTGATTCTGGGCGAGTATCCCCATTTCCACAACCTGAAGAACGTCCACGAGCCCGTGAGCGATTGACGCCGAAGCGGGCGGGCCGCTGAGACGAGTTGTCATGACGTCCCCCTCGGAACGGCCGCTCCGCGTCGGTCTTCTGGTCAGCTACTTCCACCCGTTCGCCAGCGGGGCCGAGCGGCAGGCGCTGGCGCAGGGGATCGAACTCGTCCGTCGAGGCCACTCGGTCCGGGTCGTCACCCGCGCGGTCCCCGGCTACCCGATCGACGACGAGGAATACCAAGGGGTCCAAATCCACCGCTGGATCAGGACCTGGGACCGAGGCCCCGCGTTCGCCCTCAGCTTCGTCTCCGGCGTCGTCCGCATCCTCCGCAAGCTGCGAGGAGAACTCGACGTCGTCCACACCCACCAGGCGCTCTGGGAGGCCGTGGCGACGGGGCTTGCCCGGCCGGCGCTCCAGGGCGTCCCGACGCTCGTCCAGCCGGCCAGTTCGGGCTACTACGGCGAGGCCCAGGAGTTGGCCCGGACCCGCGGCGCGGCCGTGCTCAGGCGGATCATCCTCCGCAACGCACACTTCGCCGCGATCTCCGACGACG
>CALCIC010000837.1 GCA_937907405.1 uncultured Isosphaeraceae bacterium
GACGCCCCCCCTTGCCGCCTGACCGTCCACCCACTTATAAGACGCTTACCCCCCTTCACTCCCCCAGCCAGCTATTTCGGCGGGCCTTCTGGGCCTCGCTGGCTCCGGGGGTGATTTCCAGCGACCAGCGCTTGGGCGGCTCCTGGCCGAAGACGGCCTCGATGCGCTGGAATCGGTCGCGGCGGGCGATCAGGATCGAGACCGTCTCGCCGGGACGGAAGTATTCCATCCGCTTGCCCCACTGGCCGGCCGGGATGCGGTCCTCGCCGATCCCCAGGATCTCGTCCCCCACGTTGAAGCCGGCGTCGTAGCCGGGCGTCCCGCGCTTGACCTGGCTGACCATCAAACGGCCGTCCTCGGTCTTCGTCGCCAGGCCGAGCCAGGCCTTGGGCGGCTTGCCGTTGGGCTTCTTGTCGTCCTTCTCCTTTTCCTTCTCTTTCTCCTTGACGAACCGGATGCCGAACCAGTCGCGGACCTCGTCGTAGTCGAGTTCGTCGGTCGTCCTGAGCGTCTTGTGGAAGAACTCCGAGAGGTCGGTCCCGGCGATCTCGGCGGCCGTGGCCTGGAACTGCTCGGCGGTGTAGCCCGACGCGCCTGAGTACCGCTCATAGGCCAGCCGCATCACGTCGTCGAGGCTCTTCGCGCCGTCGGTCGCCGCGCGGATCCTGGCGTCGAGCAGGAAGGCGACGACGGCCCCCTTGACGTAATAGCTGACGTTGGTGTTCGGGGTGTTCTCGTCGCGGCGGTAGAACTTGATCCAGGCGTCGTACGACGAGTCTTCAAGCGGCTGCACGAGCCGGCCGGGCGTGGTCTGAAGCCGCTCGATTTCGTTGATCGTCCGGTCCTCGGCGGCCGAGGGCGGGTCGCCGGCCAGGTACTCCTCGACGGTGCAAAGCCCCGCGCGGCGGACCAGCAGGCGGTCGTAATAGCTGGTGATCCCCTCGGCGACCCAGAGGCTCGGCGTGTGGACCTCGTTTTCATAATCGAACGGACCCAGCTCGACCGGCCGCAGCCGCTTGACGTTCCACGTATGAAAATATTCGTGGCTGACGAGGTTCAGCCAGGCCAGATAGCTCGAACGCGTCCGGGTCGCCCATCGGCTGGCCATCAGGACCGTCGAGTTCTTGTGTTCGAGCCCGCCTCCGGTCTCGCAAAGCAGGTTGAAGAAGACGTACTTCTTGTACGGCAGCGAGCCCCAGAACGCCTTCTGCGTCCGGACGATCGTTTCCACGTCGCGGGCCGAACCGTGACCGTCCCAAAGGCCCCCCTCCCCCTCGTTAAGCAAGACGTGAGGGATTCCGTCGACCTCGAATTCGTAGAGCGAAGGGTTGCCGACGTAGATCGGGCTGTCGACCAGTTCGTCGAAGTCCATCGCCGTGTAGCTGTGGGGCGATCCGCCGTCGGCCGAGGGGAGGCTGGTGACGCTCGACTTCCACCCCGACGCCGGCTCGATCGTCACCTCGTGCGGGCGAGGGGGGGAGTCGGCCAGGGTCAAAAACGTCGCGGCGCCGTTGAGGATCGCGAACGAGGCGTCGATCCAGTTCGACTGCACCGACATCGTCCGGCCGTACACCCGATACGTCACCCGGACCTCGGCCGCGCCGTCGGTCTTGATCTTCCAGCGGTTCTTGCGGACCTTCACCGCGCTGAGGCTTCGGCCGTCGGGCGCGGCGGCGGCGAGCTGGTCGATGTTCTTGGCGAACTCGCGGACCAGGTACGAGCCCGGCGTCCAGACCGGCATCATCAGCTCGACGTCGGCCCGGCCCTCGGTCGGCGCGCGGGCCTCGACATCGACGTAGTGCGTCTGGGGCGCGGGGAACCGCAGGATGTAACGGATCGGTTCGGCCGACCGGCCCTCCGTGGTCGCGAAGATCGACATAAGGCATCCGAATAAAAGTGTCGGGACGTAAAACCGTGAACGCGCCATTCCAACCCTCGTCGTCCAGGGGCCGCTCTTCCGGCCTTCGCCGTCTTCATCGTTGGAGAAGGTCCGGTCATTCTAGCGCGGTTCACCGTCGATTAGAATGCGCAACCCCCCGTGGTCCGTCCCAGGGGGCCGAATCGGCCCTCGACGCCGGCTGAATCGGGCGCGACGCGGGGCGACGACCCATTGCAAGGCCTGATTGCGTCATTTCCATGCTCGCGACGCCAGGACGGCTTGCGGCCGGAATCGACCGGGGAACGCGGGATGGGCGGCCCGCGGCCTTGACGCCCGACCCTGGACGACGGTGAGCAGCGCGTTGAAGTCGCCCGCTCCGCGGCTTGGGAACCGGCCGTCGAACCCCCCCTGAAGCGGATTGCCGGCGCGGTCGCGCACGCCCCCGGCCGACCGGACGGTGAGCAGGTAGCTCCCTCCTCGAATCGGCCGGCCGCCGTTGATCACGACGGTCGCCCGTTGCGGCGCGGTGCGGAACGGGGGCGCCGCGACGACCGACGTGACCGTCCAGGGCGCGGGGCCCGACGGCTGTTGCGAGAATGAGTACGAGGCCGGGTTTCTCACGGAGTCGAGATCGAGTCCCGAGCCGGCGTCCTGGTACGTGACGACCACTTGCCCCCGCCCGGGCTGAAGCTGGACGCCGACGATTCGGGGGCCGACGGTGTCGACGACCAGGCCGGTCGCGATGGTCGTGACCGCGCTGCCGACGTGGGAGGCGTCGTCGATCGCCTGGATCTGGATCGAATACCGGCCGTCGGGCAGGGGGACGTCGGGCTGAATCCGCCAGTAGCCGGCGGGGCCGGAGACCCCCTGGCCGATCAGGATCGAGCCGCCGGCTTCGTTCGTGGCGTAGGCGACGATCCGCGCCCCGCCCTCGGCGACGTTGGTCCGGCCGATCAGGAGCGGTTCGTTCTGGTTGGTGAGGCCGGTGGCTTGGATCTGGCCGTCGCCGAACCCTCCCGCGACGGCGACGGCGTTGCCGCTGTAGCCGTTCGCGGCCCAGTCGTCGCCGGGCTGAACGATCACGCCGGGGGTGAACGAGCCCGACTGCGCGTAGGTGTGCGAGCCCAGGACGTCGAACCGGGTCGGGTCGTTGGGATCGACGACGACGCTGCCGACGCTCCACGCGTTGTCGCCCCAGAGGATCAGCGGGCTGAAGTCGGCGGCCGAGGCGCCGGGCGCGGCGGTGAACGTGGCGACGACGACGTCGGTCAAGGGGACGCCGGCGGTCGCGTCCAGGGTCTTCGACTCGACCACGGGCCGAGGCGTGTAGACGACGAACCCGGTCGCGATGGTCGTCAACTCGCTCGACCGGTTGTTCGAGTCGTCGAACGCCTGGACCTGGATCGTGTAGACGCCGTCGGGGATCGACGAGGTTACGGGCGCGAAATACCAATAGGCTTCTTGGTAGGTCGGGTAGGAGATACTTTCGTTGATGGAGCCGTGCCCGAACAGGAGCGGCGCGCCCCCTCCCGCGGGCGTCGCGTAGAGATCGATTCGTGGCGCCGCGGCGTTGACGTGGCCGCTGATCAGCGCCGTCGGGTCGCGAGTGACCCCCGGGGGAAGCGGTTCAGCAGGGGGCGGGGGGAACGGTCCATAAGTGGGGTTGATCAATCCGTCGATCACCAGGGGGCCGACGGGCGGCGGCGGGGGCGTGCCGACGAGGTACGACGCGTCGATGGTCGTCAGCGCGCTGGAGCGGCCGTCGGCGTCGTCGAACGCCTGGACCTGGATCGTGTACACGCCGTCGGCCAGCCCGACGTCGGCGGAGGGCGTCGAGAACGTCCAGGCGCCCAGGGCGTTGGAGTCGCCCTGGCCGAGCAGGATCGGCGAGCCTCCCCCCTGAGGCGTCGCGTAGACGTTGATCCGCGGCGACGCGGCGTTGACGGAGCCCTGGAACAACACGTCGTCGAACGGCGGCGGCGAGGGCGGGATCCCCGGGTGAGAACCGGGGGGGCCTCCGCCAGAGATCCCATAGTCGGGGTTGAGCCCCCCTTGAATCACCAGCGAGTTGCTGTTGAAAACCGGCGTGGAATCGGCGTCGACGACGCCCCAGCCCAAGCTATCCACTTGGATGTTGGACGTCAGGACCACGCCGGTGACGTACGACCCGGCCTGTGCGTAAACGTGCGTCCCCGTGACGTTGAACACGTTCGGGTCGTCGGCGTCCGCGACGACCCGCCCACTCGTCGATGCATTGTCGCCCCAGAGGATCCGGGCGCGGAAGTCGGACGGCGCCCAGCCGGGGGGCGGCGTGAACGAGGCGACGACCATGGCGGCCGGCGGGGTGACGGCGATCGCCTCGCCCTGCCCGGACCACCGCTGGAAGTAGCCGTTCGGGGTGTACTCGACGTAATCGACGATGGTGTTGAATAACCCGGAGGCCGCGTAGGCGTGCGACCCCATGATGTTGAACTGATTTGGACTCTCGGGGTCGGCGACGATGACCCCGGCGCTCGTCGTACCGTCTCCCCAGCGGATCTGGGCGGAGGGGTAGTTGGCGATCGTCGTGCCTGGGGCGAAGGCGACCGAGCGGAGGACGTATTCGACCGGCGCCGGGTCGGCCGCCGTCAGGACGTTGGAATCCAAGGTCGCGATCGGCATGCCCAGGTGGGTGACGGACGCCAGCCAGGGAACGGGGGTCGAGGGACGGGAGAACGTGACGGTCCCCCCTTGCGGCGCGGGGGCCGTGAAAATGATCCGCCCGGAGCCGTCGACCTGGAAGTCCGCGTTCTTGAGCGGGAGCCCGCCGGCGTCGAGCTCAAGGCTTCCCAACCCCACGCTGGAGACGATCGAGATCGCCGATCCGGCCGACATCCCGACGACCGAGACCACGACGGCGACGCCGTACTCGTCCACCGTGATCGTGGTCGGCGCGTCGTCGCTCGCCACCCGAATCGAATCGCCCTGGGCCCGCGCGACGATCACCAGGCTCGACGGCCCGGTCACGCTGACCGACCGCGTGCCGCCGCCGGTCACGGTCAGCCCGCCGTCGGTGTTCACTTCGATGGGCGCGTCGGCCGCGCCGACGGCGAACGTGTACACACCGTTCACCTCCGACACCGTCAGCGACGATACGGCGGCGGGGTCGGTCTGGTAGGTCAGCCGGCCGTTCGCGTCGACGTCGATCGTCGCGTTCAAGAGCGTCCGCGCTTCCAGCGACTCGACCCGAGCCGTGAACCTGAACGGCAGGTTGCGACCGCGACGGAGTGTGGCGTGTTGGGTTTTCATGGTGGTGGGACTCCAGGAGAGGAACCAACATTCGCGGCCGTCGCCGACCTCGGCCTCGTCTCCTCAATCTACCATCCACGCCATCTCCAGGAAAACATTTTCATGAAGTTATTTCAGCACATCCAGGGCAGCCTGCATCATCATCAGATTGCGCGAAATGGTCTCGGCGCGCTTGACGCAGGCATGCGTTTCATCATTGCGATGAAAGCCGATCCGGCCCGCCACGCGAATGCGGGGCGCGCGCCACGGCGTCGCCTCATGCAAAAGGCGTCGGGTCGGCGGCCTGGGGCGAGAGGCTGTTACAACTCGACGGGGGGGCGTAGCGGAGGCCGGCCCGGCGGTCGAGGCGGATTGAAGGGGGGCGCGGCGACGGCCTGGGCGCGGTAGATCCTGCGATGGAGGGCCGACAGGCGGAAGGCGGTGTCCCCCTGGAGCAGGTTGCCGGCGCCGTCGCGGACCCCCACCGTCGTCTGGACCGTGAACAGGTAGACCCCGCCTCGGATCGGCCGGCCTCGGTTGATCTGGACCAAGGCGCGTTGCGGGGTCTGCCTCCGCGCCGGCTGGTCGACGACCCGGGTGATCGTCCACTGCGCGGGGGGGCGATAGCCCCGGATGGGGTTCTCCAACTGCGAGAACCCGTACGTCTCGGGGTAAGCCACCACGCCCGTCCCGGCGTCGTCGACGCCCCCGAAATCGCGGTAGGAGACGATCACCCGCCCCTGTCCGGGCAGGAATTGAACGCCGACGATCCGAGGGGCGACGGTGTCGACGACCAGCCCCGTCTGCAACGTCGTCAGCGCGCTGGCGAGATGTCGGGCGTCGTCGAACGCCTGGACCTGGATCGTGTACCGGCCGTCGGGCAGAGGGACGTCGGACTGAAGGCTCCAGAAGCCGAACGAGCCCGAGACGCCCTGGCCGATCACGAACGGCGCGCCGCCGTCGGGCGTCGCGTAGGCGACGATCCGCGCCGCGCCCGGAGCGGCGGTGACCTGCCCGGCCATGAACGGCTTGTTATCGTTGATCACGCTGGAAGTCGGGCCCTGGCTCCGTTGCAGCCCCCCCTCGACGGCGAGAGCGTTGGCGCTGAATTCATAGCCCCCCGGGGAGTTGAACTGGATCGGCACGCCCCCCACGGCGGCGTACTCGGTCCGGCCCTGCGACTGGATCTTGACGCCGGGGGTGAAGGTCCCGGCCTGCGCGAACGTGTGCGTGCCCAGGACGTAAAACCGGGACGGGTCGTTCGGATCGGCGACGACGGTCCCGCCGTCGGCCCGCGTGCCGTCGTTCCAGATGATCGTGGGGTAGAAGTCGGCCGCGGTCGGGTTCGTCAAGGTCGTCGTGATCGAGGCCACGACCACGTTCGCCAGCGCCTGTCCGGCGACGGCGTCCAGGGGTTTCGACTCGACGACGTTGGACGCCTGGGGCAGCCCCTCGACGGATATCGACGAGACGTTGGAGAACCGGACGATCCCCGCTTGCGGCGGCGGGGGCGTGAAGACGATCGCGCCGGCGTCGACCTGG
>CALCIC010000838.1 GCA_937907405.1 uncultured Isosphaeraceae bacterium
CGCCGACTCCGAAAATCGGCGCGAACGAACCCAATCCGGCGCCGCCGGCGAACCCGCCGATCCCCGCCCGCCGCGCCGGCTCGGGAAGACCGCCGGCCCATGCGCGGGCGTCGTGAGATTCACCCTTTGGGGAAAGCCGTCGCTCTTGTTTTTCAGGTTCGTCGAGCTGGAAACGGGTTTCAGTCCGGGGCGCGGGCTGGACGACCCTCGCCAGGGACTCGACAATTAATCAATAACGGAAGCAGGATCGGCGAGGACGACCGATCGAACCGACGCGATCAGGGAGGCGCCGCGAAGCGAACGGCGAGAGACGACGCATCCAGCATGGCCCCCGACTATTACGAGAGATTGGGCGTCGACCCGGCCGCCACGGCCGCCGAGATCGACGCCGCGCTCAAGAAGAAGCAGCCGGCGTGGTCGATGGGGACGCGGAACCCCAAGACCCGGCACGCCAACCAGCTTTTTCTCGACGAGATCCCCGCGCTCCGGCTCGCCCTTCTGGGCGCCGCCGAGACCCGCGCGGCCTACGACGCCGAGCTCGCCGCGGCCAAGGGCGCCGACCGCGACGCGAAGCTCGACGAGCTTCAGCGGTTGATCCGCATTCGGGCCGCCAAGGGAGGGGTCGGCGAGTCCGACCTCGCCCTGCTCCGCGCCGAGGCGAATCGGAGGGGGCTTGAGACCGACCTGATCGACCGACTCACCCGGCTGATCCCTCGAACGACCGACGCCCCCGGCCGGGCCGACGAGTCGGATCAGGAAGCCGAGGCCCCCGCCGACGTTCTCGACCTGTCGACCCGGCGGCAGATCCGGTTGGCGCTTGAGCACCTGGGCCGCCGCGACCTTTACGACGCCCTCGGCCTGTTTCGCGACGCCCCCCTCTCGGTGATCGTCGCCCGGGCCGACGAGGAACGCCAGCGGTGGATGAAGAAGTCGCAGGTGACCGCCGAGAAGACCGCCTGGCTGGAGGTGATCTCGCACGCGCAGTCGCACCTCGGCGCGGCCAAGGCGCGGTCGCGATATGATCGCACGTTGATGCTTGAGGCGGAGGAGCGGTTCGACCAGACCGCCGACTTCGCCCTCAAGGACCTCGACCGTCTCGACCCCGGCACCCGCGCCGTGCTGATCGACGAGGCCGGGGCGCAGGGGATCGTTCCGGACCGGGCGGGTCGGCTGATCCGGCGCGCCTGTCGGCGGTGCGGCGTCGCCGCTCCGTCGCCCGCGGACGCCGCGATGGCGACGGTCGCGGCCAAGCCCAGGGCCGCGGGGGGGGGCGACGGCTCGTTCAAGGTCGTCCGCTGCCGGACCTGCGCGGGGGTGACCGAGGTCAGCCCCGTCGCCCGGCGGTCGGGCCCGGCCCGGTGCAAGCACTGCGGCGCCTCGCTGAAGTGGGAGTGCCCCGTCTGCCGGCGATCGAGCTGGGTCGACCAACCGCGGTGCTCGTGCGGCTTCCGGCTGGTGCTCCGCGAGGCGCTCGTCCGGCACTTCTCGGCGGCGTTGCACGCGTTTCGGTCCCACGACCTGGAGGCGGCCCGCCGCCATCTGGAGAGGGTTCAGTCGTTCGCCCCGCACCACGTCGGCGCGCGCAACGGGATGGTCAAGATCCAGGAGCGCAAGGTCGAGATCGAGCACGCCCGGACGGCCTTTGAACTGGCCGCGGCCGGCGGCCGGATGGTGGCGGCCCTCAAGGCGCTTGAGGCCTGGCGACGGGTCGACCATCCCGGCTCGGCCGAGATCCGCAAGGCGCGCGACGCCGTCGCCGATCGGGTGCGGCGGGCCGAGGACCTGGCGGCCAAGGCGGGCAAGCTGGAGCGGATCGACCCACCCAGGGCCCGGCGCATCTACCGGATGAGCCTGGATCTCGCCGCCGATCTGCCCGAGGCCCTCGCCGGCCTGAACCGCTGTCCTCCCGAACCGCCGACGAACCTGGAAGCCCGGGCGCTCGGCGATCGGGTCCGGCTCTCCTGGACGCCTCCCGAGGCCGACGGACTGGGCCCCTACACCTTCGCGATCGTCCGCAAGCGGGGCGATCTGCCGAAGCACCCCGGCGACGGCACGCGGATCGCCGAGGTCTCGACGGCCGAGTTCGACGACCGCCGCGTCGATCCGGCCGAGACCGTCAGCTACGCCGTCCTCAGCAAGCGGGGGGCCGCCGAATCGCTGGCGGCGGTGGCGGGGGGGCCGATCCTCTTCCTGCCCGACGTGAGGGACCTTCGCGTCGACGCCCGCGCGGGGGAGGTGTCGCTGTCCTGGATCGCGCCTCAAGGGGTCGTCGAGGTTCGGGTCGTCCGCAGTCTGGACGCCCCGCCCAGGACCCCGCGCGACGGCGACCGCGTGCCCGCCGCGCTGGATCAGGCCGTGGATCGCGACGTCGTCGACGACAAGGTCTACCACTACGGCGTCTTCGCGATCTACGCGACCCCCGACGGCCGCCGGTTCCCCTCGCCGGGGGTGACGGTCTCGGCCCGGCCCAGTCCGCCGGTCGCGCCGCCGGGGCCTCCCCGGATCATGCTCGCCCCCGGCGGTCAGGTTCGGCTCGATTGGATCGAGCCGGCGCGGGGTTCGGCTCGGCTGTTGCGGTCGGTCGCGCCCGTCCCCCACCCCCCGGGCGCCGTTCTCTCGCTCGCCGAGGCGGACGCCCTGGAAGGCGATTGGGTCGAGGTGAGCGGCCCGAACCGGGCGGAGGACTTCGATCCTCCATCTTCCGGCTCCCGGCGGTACACGCTGTTCGTCGCGATGGGGCACAGCCTGGTCGTCGGTCACGGCGCCAGCCTGAGCCGGGTCGCCGATCCGTCGGACCTGCGCGCGATCCGGCTGGGCAACGCCCCCGGGGAAGCCGCCGGCGGCCGGGTCCAACTCCGCTGGAACTGGCCCGCCGACGTCCCGAGGGCCCGGATCGTCGCGCGGCAAGGAACGCCGCCGACCGGCCCGGACGACCCCGCCGCGCTGGCGTTCACGGTCGACCGCGCCGAGTACGACCGGCTGGGCTACTGGCTCTGTAGCCTGCCTGCCTCGTCGCCGGCCGAGCCGACCGACTTCGAGCTTCATCCGGCCGAGGACGGCGGTCCCGTCCCCCCTCGGCCGGTGCACTGGCGCGTCCGCGTCTACGGCGTCGCCGAGCTCGACGGCGCGACCTGCTTCTCGGCCGGTCTTGAGCCGTCGGCCGAGACGGCGGCGCCCGGCCCGCACCCGGAGATCACCGTCGCCTACCAGTTGAAACGCCCCTGGCTCCCCGGCCGTCCCTGGTCGCTGTCGACCCGGACCGACCCCCCGGGCGCGACCGTGCCCCCCCGGGTCGTCGTCGCCACCCCCGGCGCCGTGCCCCTCGCGGCCGAGGACGGCGAGGTCGTCGCCCGCCTCCCCGCCGGCCGCGACGGCGTCGTCCACCCGATCGCCGCCGACCCTCGCCTGGCGGCCCCCGGCCTCCGGGCGTTCATCGACCCCGGCGCCGACCCCGACGCCCTCCCCCCCATCCGACTTCGCCACCCCGAGGCCGGTGCGACCCGAGTCTAAGATCGTTTCGTTTCAAGTACTTAGAGAAAAGGAAGTTGCAGCCCGCCGGCTCGCCTCGGATTCGGAGTTCGTTCCCACCGTCGACGTGATTTGGTACGATGGATCTTTCATGAAAAACGGGTTGAGACGCCAAGACCCACAGCCGAAATCGCGGCGCGTTCGGACGACTCCGACGCGCCGGGGTTGACGGCGACGGAAGCGGCGGACGGAGAGGGCCCACGGATGAATCGATACAGTCGCGACGCCGACGATTATTACGTCAATGTCAATTTGAACACCGAAATGGAGCTGCCCAACGGCCGCGACACGGTCCTCCATTTCTTCGAGCAGATGCGGAAGGGCTTCCCCGAGCTGAGCAACTTCCAGACGAAGGAGAACGGCGACCTGGTCCTCGAAGGGGACAAGGAGCAGGACTCGTACCGCTGGGTGGCCATCGAGCCGAGGCGGCTGGGGTCGGGCCACACCAATCCCGAGTCGATGGAGGACGCCTACCGCCAGCACGAGCTGCTGCTTGAGCTGGCCCCGCCGCTTTTGACCATCAGCCTGCTCGACTGCGAGGCGCTCGACGTCATGTACGGCTTCGACTTCACCTACGACGGCAATCACGACGAGGTCGTCGCCGAGGCGCTCGGCGTCGGAAGCGCGCTCGAAGGGCTGCTTGAGCTGCCGCGCGCCAAGGTCGTCAACTTCGAGCCGTCGCTGACCATGGCCCTCGACGAGTCGTGCCAGCTTCAGTGCCGGCTCTCGGTCGAGACCCGGACGAGCGCCCATCAGGTCCGCACGGGCGATTTCGCCGATGATCAAATCAGCCTGTATTTCACGGTTCGACAGTACTGGGGCGCCGGCCCCAAGGTTTCGTTCCTGGAGTCGTTCCGCCGCCAGCGCGAGATCGGCGAGGAGCTTCTCGACCGCGCGGTGATCCCCCGGATCGTGCGACCGCTGGCCCAGGTCATCGCCTCGCGATGAGGGGCTCGGCGATCGTCGGGATTCGTCGCGTCCAGGTTTCTTGATTTCAGGATCGTCATGATGATTCGATTGAGCAAGCTGGCGCGGAACCTGACCCCCGAGATCGCCTTCACCGTGCTGGCCCGGGCCCGGACCCTCAAGAGCCAGGGCAAGGACGTGGTTGAGCTGGAGATCGGCGACAGCCCGTTCGCCACCACGCCCAACGCCAAGGAGGCCGGAGTTCGGGCCATCGAGGAGAACCAGACCGGCTACGGCCCGAGCCTCGGCCTGCCGAGCTTTCGCGAGGCCGCCGCCCGGTTCGTCACCGACGAGTTCGGCTATCCGGCGACCGCCGACAACATCGTCGTCGCGTCCGGCGCCAAGCCGTTCGAGCAGTACTTCGCCGAGGCCCTGATCGACCCCGGCGACGGCGTCCTGCTGTTCAGCCCCCACTTCCCGACCTACATCCCCAACCTGGAGCGCCGGGGGGCGCGCGCGGTGCTGACCCCGCTTCGGGTCGAGGAGGGGTTTCGCCCCCAGGCCGAGGCCGTCCGCGATTTCCTGGCGACCGACCCCCGCCCCCGGGCGGTCTTCCTGAACTCGCCCCACAACCCGACCGGGGGGGTGGCTACGCCCGGGGACCTCGCCGCCATCGCCGACGTCGTCCGGGGGACCGACACGGTGGTCTTCTCGGACGAGCCGTACTGCCACATGGTCTGGACCGGCCGGCACGCCTCGATCCTGTCCCAGCCGGGGATGTTCGACCATTGCGTGGCCGCTTATACGTTCTCGAAGTCGTACAGCATGAGCGGCTGGCGATTGGGCTTCGCGGTCGCCCACCCGACCGTCGTCGAGGCGATCGGCAAGCTGATCAACACGGCCGTCTCGTGCAGCCCGCCGTTCGTCCAGGAAGCCGCGCGGGCGGCCCTCGAACACGATGCGGCCACCCGCGACGAGTACATGGCGCGGTTCAAGAGCAAGGTCGACCGGCTCTGCGACGGCCTGGAGCGGGTCGAGGGGATGCGCGTCGGCCGGCCCGCCGGCACGTTCTACGTCTTCCCCGACGTCCGGCCGATCTGCAACCGGCTGGGGATCGCCTCGCACGGCCTGGCGCTCTACCTGCTCGAAGGGGCCGACGACCGCTTCGGCGTCGCCTGCCTGGGGGGCGAGTGCTTCGGCGAGGCCGGTCGGGGCTTCCTCCGGTTCAGTTGCGCCGAGCCCGACGAACGCATCGATCAGGCCGTGGCGTTCCTGCCCGACGCCCTCGGCCGCCGCGACCGGGTCGCGGCCTACCTCCAGGCCAATCCCCAATTCGTTTTGAACCAGCCCTACGCCGAGGTCTGATGATGATCCGACACGTTCCCGCGAGCGCGCATCGCCGTCGGTCCCGTGGTCCCTCGATGATCAGCCCGACGCGCAAGCGAGGGAACAATCGGCACGGGTTGCAACGAACTCCGCGAGCGTCCCCAGGCGGTCCCCTCGCTCGCGCGTCGGGCTGATCATCGAGGGACCATCTTGAGGGGTTGCGCGACGAGACAGGAATTTGAACCCGAGGCTTGTATGAGTCGAAACGGCGCTCCGAGAACCGAGAAGACCGTCGACCCCTGGGCGAAGGCGGTCCGCCACCTCAAGCGCGTCGACCCCCGGTTCAAGGCGGTCGTCCGGCGGCTGGGCCCGTGCGGCCTGGCGCCGCGCGAGGACCGCTTCGGGGCGCTCGTGTCGGCGATCGTGTCGCAGCAGATTTCGACCAAGGCCGCGGCGTCGATCAACGAGCGCCTGCACGTCCTGGCCGGTCGTCCCCACCATCCGCGCCGGTTGCTCGAACTCGACGAGCCGGCCCTGCGGAGCGTCGGGCTGTCGTCCGGCAAGGCGCGGTACGTGCACAACCTGGCCGCCGCCGTGGCCGACGGCTCGGTCCCCGTCGATCAGTTCGACGACTCCTGGGACGACGACGCGATCGTCGAGTCGTTGACGTCGATCAAGGGGGTCGGCGTGTGGACCGCGCACATGTTCTTGATCTTCGTGCTCAACCGGCCCGACGTGCTGCCGGTCGGCGATCTGGGCGTTCGGGCGGGGCTCCGCGACTGGCACGGGCTGGCCGAACTCCCCAAGCCCCGCGACTGCCACGCGCTGGCCGAGCCCTGGCGGCCCTATCGATCGGTCGCAAGCTGGTATCTTTGGAGGAACGGCGACGTCCCCCAATAAGGTGGAGAAGGCCGCCGCCGGATCGACCGCTTTCGGGGTCGATCCGGCGGCGGGCAGGAACGAATTCGACGAGCCGACTACTCACCACCAACCGCGTCGGCCGAGGGGAAAGGGACGAGGCCCCCAACCCGGGCGATAGGTCTGGTAGGGGAAGGGCGCGATGATGGGAGCGGGCTGGACGATCACGCGGTTGACCGGCGCGAAGACGGGCGATTGTTGAACGACCACCCGGTTGACCGACGTGACGACGGGCGCGGATTGGACCACCACTCGACTGGTCGGCACCAGGAACGGATCATACGCATAGGTGCGCACCGGCGCAACGACGGTCGTTGGAGTCAGCACCATCGGCCCGCCGACGCTGATGTAACTCCCGCCGCCGTAGAACTGAGCCTCGGCCGGCGCGGAGCCGACGCCGAGGACGATCGCCAGGGCCGCCGCAAACAAGTACGGCTTCATGCTCATAACTGTCTCCTTCATCAAGTGACTTACGGGGCGTCGATCCGCGAGGGCCGACGGGGTGCTGGGTTCCATAAGAGCGTTCATGGTCTTCGCACCGACGCTTCTACAAGATTAATACGAACTACGGCCTCGTTTGGTAGGGCCGGCGGTCGAGGCGCCGCGCGGTTCGGCCCTGGTCTTCGCGAGAAACGGTCAGGTCAGGTCAGGATTTCGAGCTTGGGCATTTTGGGGGTTTTGATGTTCTGGATGCTGATCTGGGCGGCGAGCCGCTCGACCACTTCCAGCAGGTACCGTCGTGAGGGGGAGCCGTCTTGCAGGGCCTTCTCGATCTTGCCGTCGTCGCCGCTTTCGCGGAGGAACAGGTTGAGCGGAACCTCTCCGAGGAAGGGGACTTGCATCTCTTCGGCCTTGCGCTTTGCGCCCCCTTGGCCGAAGATGTGGACCCGTTCGTCGCCCGGCGCGTCGAAACACTGCTTGTTCTCGGCGAGCTTCCTGGCCTCGGGCCCGCCGCGCTCCTTGAGGTACGCCAGGACGTCGAAGAACGCCATGTTCTCGACCATCCCCAGCACCGGCACCTTCAACTGGCGGAACATGGCGATGGCCCGCACGGCGTCGAGCAACGCGACTTCCTGGGGGGTGCAGACCACCACCGCGCCGGTCAAGGGGAGGGTCTGGGCCAGGGTCAGGGGGACGTCGCCGGTCCCCGGCGGGAGGTCGATCACCAGGTAGTCGAGCGGTCCCCAGTCGACCTGTCGGAGGAACTGCTGCATGATCCCGTGGAGCATCGGCCCGCGCATGATGACGACGCGATCGGGTTCGAGCAGG
>CALCIC010000839.1 GCA_937907405.1 uncultured Isosphaeraceae bacterium
ATTACGGCACCCTGATCGGCTACGGCCTCAAGAACATCGCGTCGATCCCGGTCGTCGAGTTGGAGCGGATCGCCTACGAGAACTTCGTCGAGCACGTGCGACCCCGGCTGTTCCCAGGGGTCGTCGACCACTTCAACGCGATCCGCATGTCGGGGACGCCGCTGGTCCTGGTGTCGTCGTCGCCTGGCCTGGTGATCGAGCCGTTGAGCATCTACCTGAACTGCGCCGACACGTTGACGACCAAGGTCGTGATCAGCCGAGGCCGCCTGGTCGGCATGGGGACGGGGCCGCCGTGCTACGGTGAGGGCAAGCTGTTCTGGGCCGAGGAATGGGCCGCGCAGAACGGCGTCTCGATGAGCGACGCCGTCGCCTACGCCGACAACTGGAGCGACCGGGCGCTTCTGGAGCGCGTGGGGCGGGGCGTGGTCGTCCACCCCCGCAACCGGCTGCTCAAGCTCGCCAACGAACGCGGCTGGGACGTCGTCCGACCTCCTCGACCCGCCCGCCGCCGCGCCGGGTCGCGCGAGCCGTCCCGCTAGAGCGTCAGGGCGCGACTAAGGAACTCGTTGCCGTTTTTCAACTTGCGATTCCGACACGGTTTAGGTAAAACCCTTGAAGGAATGTCCGGGGATTGGGTTGATTTTCGGCGAGGATCAGCCCGACAATCGTCTGTTGAAAGATGGCGGCGAAACCCGACCACCAGCATGAAGCACAAGTCGTGGCCAACATGAAGGAACACAATACGATCGACGCAAAAGCCAGCCCCCCAACGGTTTCCCATGGCGAGTCCGGCGCCGTCGCGGTCTCGCGCGCACGCAAGGCGGGGCCGGCGGCGATGGCCCTGGTCATCGGCCTGGCCGCGCTGACGGCCCAGGCGTCCGAGTCCGACCTGGTGCGCGACATCCAGCGGTACTGCACGGTCTGCTGGCGGAACGCCCGGCTCGATCCCCGGCTCTGGGACGACTGCACCCAAGAGGTCTGCTGCCGGCTGCTCACCAAGGCCCGCGACGGCCAGCTCGACCTGGCCCAGGTCCTCGGCGAGGACACCTCCGAGCGCCGCGAGTTGGTCCGGGCCATCGACATGGTCCGCAAGCGCGTCCAGCGCGCCAAGCGATACCAGCCGATCGACTCTCTCGCCTTGCCGGCCCCCGACTGCGACCAGCGTCATCGCGACCGGCTCGAACTCGGCGAGATCCTCGAATCCGCCCGTCACGCGGTCCTCTCAAGCCGACAGGACCGGATCGTCGAACTCTGGATGCGGGGCTGGTCGGTGCCGGAAATCAGCACCGACCTCGGCATCCCGGTCAACCGGGTCAGCGACGAGAAATACAAGGCGCTCCGCAAGCTGGAGCTCCACCTCCGGAGCCAGCACGACGAGCTGGAGGTCTTCACCCAGAAGGCGAAGACCCACGATTCCCAGCCCCACCGCGAGACCGCCTGACGCGTCCGTCCGCCCCGCCTCGCCTCGCCTCATTCCGTCACCCGGCCGCCTTGACGGCTTCCAGCACGGCGTCGCTGTGGCCGGGAACCTTGACCCTGGGGAAGACCCGGCTGACGATCCCCCTGGCGTCGATCACGAAGGTCGTCCGCTCGATCCCCATGTACGTCCTGCCGTACATGCTCTTCTCCTTCCAGACGCCGTACGCCTGGCTGACCTCCTTGTCGACGTCGGCCAGGAGCGTGAACGGCAGCTCGTGCTTGGCGGCGAATTTAGCGTGCGACTTGACCGGGTCGGGGCTGACGCCCAGGATCTTCGCCCCGGCCTTCTCGTAGTCGGCGAAGCCGTCGCGGAAGGCGCAGGCTTCCTTGGTGCAGCCCGAGGTGTCGTCCTTGGGGTAGAAGTAGAGGACCACCGGCGAACCTTTGAGGCTCGACAGGGTCACTTCCTTGCCGTCCTGATCGGCCAAGGTGAAGTCGGGGGCGGGCTGTCCAGGTTCCAGCATTGGGAAGGGTCTCCAAAATCCCAAAGGGGGGGGATCCATCGTTCCTAATGTTGTAAATCGCCCGGCGGGTTTCGGGAAGATCGACGCGCCAGGAGGGGAAGACTCAGATGGGAACCGTGGAAGTCTTCGATCACACGGCCGACCTCGGCCTTCGGGTGACGGCGGGCGACCTCGACGACCTGTTTCAAACGGCCGCCCTCGGCCTGTTCGACGTCGTCACGGCCGACCGAGGCGGGATCGAACCGCGCGAGGCGGAACCGGTGGCGATCGAGGCCGACTCGCTCGAACGGCTTTTGATCGACTGGCTCAATGAGTTGATCTTCCGGAGCGAGACCGACCGGCGACTGTACGGCCGGTTCGAAGTCGCGGTGGACGTCGGCGAGGCCGACCGGCCCCGGCTGTCGGGAACGATCTGGGGCGAGCCCATCGATCTCCTTCGCCACGTCCTCGACCACGAGGTGAAGGCCGCGACCCATCACGCGGTAGTCGTCAAGCAAGTCCCCGACGGCTGGCTTGCGGAGGTGATCGTCGACATCTGACCGCGGCGAATCAGAAATCCGTCACCTAAGAACGGCCTGCTGGGTGGCACGGGTTCGTACTCGACCCCGTGTGACAGGCCGCGGCTCGCGTCCACGGGGTCGAGTACGAACCCGTGCCACCCAATGCAGATTCCTATTAGTAGGATGCATGCGGATCGAGGGACATAAGCCCGGCGCGTCGTCAGGCGTCGAGCGGTTCGAGGGTGATCGGATTGCGCCGCAGGAACTCCTCGGCCTCGGGACGGCTGAAGACGCCGGCCGTCGTCCCCACCGCCCGGACGCAACTGGCGCCCACGGCGCTGGCGAGCTTAAGGCAGTCGACTTCTGGGAGCTTGTCGAGCAGGCCGAGGATGTAGCCGGCGTTGAAGGCGTCGCCGCCGCCGGAGCCGTCCACGAAGTCGACGGGGTAGGCGCTCATTCGCAGGCGGTTCTCGGCGGAATAAGACACCAAACCGTGCTCGCCCCGGGTGATCACCACGCGGCGGGCGCCCATCTCGTGGAAGGCCCGGGCCTGAAGCAGCGGGTCGGTCTCGCCCAGGATGAGCGCCGCCTCGTCGGTGTTGGGGACGAAGACGTCGGTGTGGGGCAAGACCTTGCGGAGCGGCTCGACGTATCCGCCCGGCCCCGGCGTGACGACGTCCAGGACCGTCTGGCCGCCGGACTTTCGGACGCGGGCGAACCGCGCCGCCAGGCCGTCGGCGTCCAACTCGGGCAGGATCAAAAAGTAGCCGATGTGGAGGACGCGAGGGGGGGCGGCGAGAGCCTCGTCCATGTCGGACGGCACGAAGCCGAGGTTCGCGCCGACGCTGTGAATGAACCGGCGGTCCTCCCCCTTGACGTTGAGGATCAGGGTTTGACTGGTCTCGCGGCGGCCGTCGATCTTTACGGCGTCGCAGGCGATTCCGGCGGCTTGCAGGGTCTCGGCGGCGAATCGGCCGAAGGCGTCGTCGCCGACCCGGGCGCAGATCGAGGCCGGCACCCCCAGCCGCGACAGCGCCATCGCCGTATTGGCGGCGCCGCCGCCGATGTTCAGCACCAGGCCGTCGACCGCGATCAGCTCTCCCGATTTCGGCAGGCGGGCCATCGGCGGCGTGAGGTGGTCGACCACGATCATCCCCGCGCAGACGACGGACGAGGACGAGGGGGAAGGAGTGATGGAAGGGTTGGACACGGTTTGGAAATCCCTAACCAGGCGGGGCGGACCGATCGTCGGCGAATCGGAAGGTCGGCGCCGCGGCCCCGAGGAGCCCGCGGCGCGTCCCCTTCGTCAGGACGGGTTGTCGAGCGAGGCCACGACCTCGTCGCCGTGGGCGTGGGGGTGCGAGTTGGTCGACTGCTCGACGACGATCCCGGGGCGCTTGCCGATGAGCTGGGTGATCTCCGTCTCGGTCAGCACCTCGCGTTCGATCAGCGCCTCGGTCATCCGTTCGAGATCCTCGCGATGGTCTTCGAGCAATCGATAGGCGTGCTCGTCGGCCTCGCGCAAGATCCGCGCGACTTCCTCGTCGATCAGTTGCTGCATGTGCTCGGAATGGTCGCGCGGTTCGGACATCTCGCGGCCGAGGAACGGGTGCTCCGACATCGACCGGAACGAGACGGGGCCGACCCGCTCGCTCATCCCCCACTGCATCACCATTTTGCGGACCAGCCGGGTGGCCTGTTCCAGGTCCTGGGAGGCGCCGGTGCTGAGGTCGTCGTAGATCAGCCGTTCGGCCGCTCGGCCTCCCATCAGGGTGTACAGCTTGGCCTTGATCTGGCTCTCGTTGTGGCTGACGCGGTCTTCCTCGGGCATGAACTGGGTGACGCCCAGGGCCCGGCCTCGGGGGATGATCGTCACCTTGTGGACCGGATCGGACTGCGGCGTGAGCCAGCCGACGAGGGCGTGGCCGACCTCGTGGTAGGCGGTCGCCCGCTTGTCGCGGTCGGTGATGACCTCCTCGCGCTTGGCGCCGAGGATCACCTTGTCGAGGGCCGCGTCAAGGTCGTGGTTGTCGACGGCCGCCTTGTCCTCGCGGGTCGCCAGCAGGGCCGCTTCGTTCATAAGGTTGGCCAGGTCGGCGCCGCTCATCCCCACGGTGTTGCGCGCGATCTTGTCGAGATCGACGTCGGCCGCCAGCGGGACGTTGCGGCTGTGGACCTTGAGGATCGCCAACCTCCCCTTCTTGGTCGGCAAGTCGACCGTGACGTGGCGGTCGAACCGGCCGGGACGCAAGAGCGCGGGGTCGAGCACGTCGGGGCGGTTGGTGGCCGCCAGCACGATCACGCTTTCGCTCGGCGAGAACCCGTCCATCTCGGTGAGGATCTGGTTGAGCGTCTGCTCGCGCTCGTCATGACCGCCGCCGAGCCCCGCGCCTCGAACCCGACCGACGGCGTCGATCTCGTCGATGAACAGGATGCAGGGGCTGTTCTCCTTGGCCGTCTTGAACATGTCGCGGACCCGGCTGGCTCCGACGCCGACGAACATCTGGATGAACTCGGAGCCCGAGATCGAGTAGAACGGCACGCCGGCCTCTCCGGCCACCGCCCGGCCCAGCAGCGTCTTACCCGTGCCCGGAGGGCCGACCAGGAGAACGCCCTTGGGAATCCGGCCCCCCAGCCGCTGGAACTTCTCGGGGCTCTTCAAGAACTCGACGATCTCTTGCAGTTCGGATTTGGCGTTCTCAAGGCCGGCGACCTCCTCGAACGTCGTCCGCTGCTTCGACTTGTCGTGCCGCTTGGCCGGGCTCTTGACGAAGCTGCCCAGGATGCCGCCGTCGAACTGGTCGCGGGCCCGGCGCATCATCAGGTAGATGAAGCCCAGGATCAGGAACGTCGGCAGCAGCAGCATCAACCAGACCAGCCCGTTGGGCGTGTTCGGCGGGCTGGGATCGATCTTCACCGGCTCGCGGGGGGGCTTCGTCCCGCTCCGCAGCTTCTGCACGATCGGATCGATCGAGTCTTCCGACGGGAAGTACGTGCTGAACGTCCGGATCGGCACGCTGCCGGTCGCGGTGCTGCTCTGATACGGCTCGGGTTCGCGAAGCTCGCCGCGCGCCTCGGTCCCTAGAATCGTCAGGTTCTTGATGTTGTCTTTCTCGACCTGATCAAGGAACCATGGACTATACACCACCGGCGTTTCGGCCTTGGGCTTGAACTGGTAGAAGATGATCGCAAAACCCCCGATCAGGAGCAGCCAAAGCCAAGGAGGCGTCGGCGACCCGCCCGAACCGTTCGGCTTGCGCGGAACGGGCGTCGGCTTACGAGGGGGTTCTTGCTGTTGAGGTCGGTTCTCCATGCGGTCTCACTCTATTTACCAAGGCGGCACGTGGGAAACTCGGCGGAGTCCTCTCACCCGTCCCAAAGGGAATCGGGCGGCATCAGCCGACAAGCGCTCAGTGGAATTGTAGCGTACAATCGCCGAAAGGTCAGTGGGTACCCGGACAACCCCCCGCAAGGGGATTTCCATGCGTGCGTGCGCCGTCGTCCCGGTCCCCCTCGATCGACCCCGCGGTCAGCCGCGATCTTCATGGACCATTCAGCCGTCGGGTCGGCGTCGTCGCCGGCCAGGAGGAATCGTTGAGACCCGGACGAAGCGCCCTCGAAATCCTCATGACCCAGTGTGGAATCACGCTGTCGTCCCCGCAGCTCGACGCCCTCTGGGCCTACCACCAGATGCTCCGCGCGGCCAATCCGATCTTGAACCTGACCCGAATTCACAACTTTGAAAACATGGTCTTGAAGCATTACGTCGACAGTCTGTTGACGCTCAGGTTCGTCGACCTCCCCTCGCCGCTGATCGACATGGGCTCCGGACCGGGCCTGCCGGGGGTCCCGCTCAAGATCGCCCGGCCTGACGTCCGGATGATCCTGGCCGAGCCCCGCGCCGCCCGGGTCGAGTTCCTGGGACGGGTCTGCGACCAACTCGGGCTCAAGGACGTCGAGGTCTACGGCCGCAAGCTCGGCGCCGACTACCCCGGGCGCGTCCAGGGGGTGATCAGCCGGGCCGTCGCGGCGATCCCCGAGACGCTCGAGCGCGTGGCCGCCTGTCTTGAGCCCGGCGGCCGGATGATCTTCATGAAGGGGCCGGGCTGCGACCCGGAGATCGCCGAGGCCGAGCGGACCTGGGGCGCCCATTTCCGGCTTTCGAGCGATCACGCCTACACGATCCCCGGAACCACCCACGACCGCAGGCTGGTCGTCTACGAACGTTTGGAGACCGAACCGCCCCGGGGCGCCGCCGAGGCGCGGACCGCGCGGGCCTTCGACGGCCCTGCTCGCGAGATCTCCAGCGAGTCGAACCCGACGTACCGACTCCTGAGCGACCTGTTGACCGGCCGCGGCGTCCGCAAGCACGGCCAGGCGATCTTAGCGGGGAGGCGGATCACCGACGAGGTCCAGGAGCGGTTCGCCGACCGCGTGGTCGGCTGGATCACCGAGTCCTCCGGCCCCGCGCCGGCCGACCCCTCGTGGACCTGGTACCGGCTCAGCCCGTTACTGTTCAAGACCCTCGACGCGGCCGGGACTCGCGCGCCGCTGCTGCTGGTCGCGACCCCCGAGACGCCCGACTGGTCCGACGACGAGCCCTGGCCGGAAGGCTGCACCCTGTTCGTCCCGTTCCAGGACCCCGAAAACGTCGGCGCCGTGATCCGATCGGCGGCGGCCTTCGGCGTCCCCCGCGTGGTCTTGCTTCAGGAAGCCGCGCACCCGTTCCACCCCCGGAGCAGCCGCGCGGCCGGCCCCGCGCTCTTCCAGACGCAGATCATGAACGGACCGTCGGTCCATTCGCTCGTGTCGCATCATCACCCGTTGATCTCGCTCGACGCCTCCGGCGACGACGTCGGCGCCAGCCCGTTCCCCACGACCTTCGGCCTGGTGGTCGGCCTGGAAGGCCCGGGCCTTCCGCCGCAACTCCGCGCCGGCGAGCGGAGGCGGATCGCCATGGCGCCGGGCGTCGAGTCGCTCAACGCGGCCACCTCGGCGGCCGTCGCCCTCTACGTCTGGTCGAGGCGGAACGACGGCTGAGGCGAAAGCCGGGAAAGGATTCACCACGGAGGACGCGGGGGACACGGAGAAATGCAGGAGAAAGGAGAATGGATTTCAATCTCCGTCTCGACAGCCGCGGGTCGAGTGACGCTGTCATGCTCATGACTTATGATTCATGATTTCTCGATCTCTATCCTATTTATCCTCCCTTTCCTTTCTCCTCCCTCCTCCGTGTCCCCCGCGTCCTCCGTGGTGAGTCCTCCCGTTTTCTCCTCGCTCTTCCGCGTCCTCCGTGGTGAGTCCTCCCCTCCCATTCGTCAGTGTTTGCGGGCCTCGCGGACGAGGTGGGCCAGTTCGGGGAGGATGATCTTGGTCATGGCGAGTTCGACGGCCGCGCGGGAGCCGGGCATGACCAGGACCGCCGTCTTGCCCATCAATCCGCCGACGGCTCGGCTGAGCATGCAGGCCGGGCCGATCTGGTCGTAGCTGAGCATCCGGAACAGCTCGCCGTAACCG
>CALCIC010000840.1 GCA_937907405.1 uncultured Isosphaeraceae bacterium
CCGCCAATGAAACCGAATGGGCGCGGCGAGCGATCGGGGGAACCTCGGTGATGATTCGTCGTCCCGTCGCGACTCCCGTTGCGGACCACGGACCCGGGCTCGTGCCGAGATAGCGGGAGACCCCGGTGTCCAGACACTCCGATGCGACCAAAGCCGCTATAAAAAACGCGGTGGACATCGTTGGGCTCGTGGGCGAGTATCTTCAGCTTCGCCGCGCGGGCTCGCGTTACAAGGGACTCTGCCCTTTTCATGACGACCGCAATCCCTCGATGGAAGTGAACCCCGAGCGCCAGACTTACAAGTGCTGGAGCTGCGGCGAGGGGGGCGACGTGTTCAGTTTCATTCAGAAGATCGAGCGGGTCGAGTTTCCAGAGGCGTTGCGCATGTTGGCCGAGCGGGCGGGAATCGTGTTGGAGGCCCCGTCGGCGACGGCCGCCGCCGCGCGTCCCGAGGGGCCGACCAAATCGGACCTCGCGGCCGTCCTGGCCTGGGCGGAGGGATACTTTGAGGGGGCCCTGAAGTCGTCCGACGCGGCGCTCGGGTACCTGCGGGCTCGGGGGTTGTCGGCCGAGAGCGTGGCGCGGCACCGGCTCGGGTTCGCCCCCGAGGAGCGGGGCCGGTTGACGGCCGAGGCGCGGAGGCGCGGGGTTTCGCTCGACCTGCTTGAGCAATCCGGCCTGATTACGCGGCCCGAGGACGCGCCCGGGGTGGTTCGTGAGCGATTTCGGGGTCGGCTGATCTTTCCCATTCATGACGAACGAGGCCGGACGATCGGATTCGGCGGGCGAATTCTGCCGGAAGCCGAGCGGGCGGCCTCGTCAATGGGGAATCGTGTCGCAAAATACCTTAACAGCCCCGAGACCGCGTTGTTTCAGAAACGACGAGTCCTCTACGCCGCGGATCTCGCCAGGGCCGCCGGCCGGGAAACCGGCTGGGTCGCCGTTGTGGAAGGATACACCGACGTGATCGCCGCGCATCAGGTGGGGCTTCATAACGTCGTGGGGACGCTGGGGACCGCCTTCGGCGACGACCACGTGCGGACGTTGCGGAGGCTGGCCGACCGGGCCTGCCTCGTGTTCGACGGCGACGCGGCGGGGCGGACGGCCGCCGAGCGGGCCCTGGAAGTCTTCCTGGGCCACGAGCTCGACGTCCGGGTGCTGTCCCTGCCCTCGGGCCTCGACCCGTGCGACTTCCTCTTGAGCGAGGGGGCCGACGCGTTTCGAGGGCTGGTGGAGGGGGCCGTCGACCCGCTGGCGTTCCTCATCGCTCGGGCCCGGGAACGATTCGAGTTCGATTCGATCGAGGGTTCGCGGCAGGCGGCTGAATGGGTGCTCGGCGTGATGTGTCGGGTCCCGTCGCAGTCGCGGGTCGGTCTCGATCTGAAGCTGGCCAAGGCGCTCGACGCCCTGGCCCACGGGCTTCGGGTCCCGGTCGACCCGCTCAAGAAGCGGCTCGTCGAGCTGCGGCGGGCCGCGGCGAGGCCGAAGGTCGACCGCGTCGAGATCGAGGGGCCGGCGGCCCCGACGTCCCGAGGGGGTCGGCCCCAGGCCGCCGAGGCGGCGGCCCCCGACCTGTACCGGGCGATGGACCCGGTCGACCGCGAGTTGCTCGAAATCGTCGTCAATCATCCCGACAGCGTCCGTCGCATCGTCTCGTCCGTCCCGCTGGTCGCGCTCCGCGACGATGCGGGCCGGGCGATCCTCAAGGCCAGCTACGACCTGTTCAGCGAAGGGGAACGGCCGTGCCACGAATCGCTCGCCATTCGTCTCGAGGATCCCCGGCCTCGGGACCTGGCCGCGTACCTCGGCCATCTCGGCTCGGGGATGCATGAGGAACAGCCGCTGGACGACGACACCGCCTCGCGGGGCGACTGGGAACGGAGGCTCGAGCTGGTGCTCGGCCGGCTCGCCGAGCGCGAGCGGCTGGTCCGCCTCGGCGACCTCCGACAGGCCCTCGAGGAGAGTGATCGAAACGCCGAGCCGGATACGCATCGCGCCTTGGAACTGGAATATCGTCGACTACTGACTCAACGGGCGGGAACCACGAAGTCGCGGCCCGATCCGACGTTTCGCGCCTGAGGGAGGAATCTGGATGGACAAGCTGGACGAGGGACTTAAGACGCTCCTCGATGTGGGTAAACGGCGAGGGTTCCTCACCTTCGACCAGGTCAACGACGTCCTGCCCGACGACGCGACGAGCCCCGAGCGGATCCACAGCCTGCTCGAGACCCTGGACGAGATGGGCGTCGAGTTGATCAACGAGGACGAGGCCGAGAGCCGCCTCCTGGCCTCCGGCGACGTCGACGACGGCGACGACGACGACGCGGCCGACGACGGGGACGACGACGACGCCGAGCTCACTCCCGAGGAGCTTGAAGACATCTCGCGGCGGATCGACGATCCGGTGCGGATGTACCTGACCCAGATGGGGGAGATCCCCCTGCTCACCCGCGAGCAGGAGATCAACCTCGCCAAGAAGATCGAGGACACCCGCAAGAAGTTCCGCCGCAAGGTCCTCGAGTGCCACTTCGCGCTCGCCCTGGTGGTCGACGTCCTCAAGAAGGTGGCCGACGGCGAGCTGCCGTTCGACCGCACCGTCAAGGTCTCGGTCACCGAGAACCTGGAGAAGGAGCAGATCCTCGGCCGGATGCCCCACAACCTGGCCACGCTCGGCCACTTGATGGAGTGCAACGTCCGCGACTTCAAGGCCTACGTCCGACACCGCGAGCCCGACGTCCGCGACTCCCTGTTCAACGACCTCAAGCGGCGGCGGTTCAAGGCCGTCAACCTGGTCGAGGAGCTGTCGATCCGGACCCAGAAGGTCCAGCCCCTGATGAAGCGGCTGGAGCAGATCG
>CALCIC010000841.1 GCA_937907405.1 uncultured Isosphaeraceae bacterium
AGGCCGGCGACCCCGCCGTACTCGTCGAGGACGATCGCCATCGGCGCGTGTCGAAACCGCATCTCCTCCAGCAGGTCGAACGCGTTCTTGGTCTCCGGAACGCGGTATACGGGCCGAGCGATCGCGGATGGAACGACCTCCGACGGGTCTTCCTCGACGAGCATCTGATTGAGCAGGTCCTTGGCCAGAAGCACGCCGACGACGTCGTCTCGGTTGCTGCCGTAGAGCGGAATCCGGCTTCGTCCCGTCTTCCGGAACGCCTCGGCCGCCGTTTCGGCGGTGACCTTGGAGGAGAGTTCGACGATCGCCGACCGCGGCTGCATGATCTCGGAGACGGTGGTGCGCGTCAGCTCGACGACGCTGCTGAGCAGGTCTCTGGCGCGCTCGGGAATCTCGGGTTCGTGGTCCTCGTCGTCCTCGGACTCGTTGGGGACTTCGACCTCGACGCTCGTCGGCCGCCGGCTGTTCTGGTCCGTGCCCGCCCACCATTCGACGGCGGTCGCGATCAAATCCGCGCTGAGCGTCAGCGGCAGCGCCGCCCCCCGAAGCAGAGGGGTCGTCGGCCACAATGCGTCGATGATCGGCTCTGCGAAGACCTCGCCGACGACTCCCGCACCGACGTAGCCCGCGACGCCCAGGATGCAGATCAGCGAAACCAACACCACGATCGCCGCCGGCGTATGGAACTGGGCGGTGACGATCCCGATCGCCGAGGCCAGGAACAAGCCGCTGAGGACTGCGACCGCCTCGGCGGCTCGTTCGGTGCGGTGGTCCAGGTGCGCGACCTCGTCGGCCCGACGCGGTCGGTTGAGCGCCTCGGTACGTTCCTCCAATCGGCTTCGCGAATACGATTGGAGCGCCTTCGTCAAGGCGATCGAGACCAGATGCAATCCGAAGATCGGCGCGCATGCGAACCAAAACCACATCCAGTTCAGCCCCAACACGCGCTGAAGTCCTCCGGCTCGAATTCAGACCGACGAACGTCGGCCGAGGTGGAATGGATTGGTCAGTCCTCCGCGCGCCAGGGCGATTTCCTCGCGCGCGCGCATCGTTGCGGCGGAGTCGTCGTCGAGGTCGTCGCAGCCGCAGAGGTGCAGCAATCCGTGGACGAGGTACAGCGCCAGCTCGTTCCAGGGCGGCGCGCCGATTTCCCGGGCGATCCGCGCGGCGGTCTCGGCGGAGACGACAAGCTCGCCGGCGAGCGGCTCGTCAGCGCCGGAGAGGACGAATGAGACGACGTCGGTCGGACGATCGTGATCGAGAAAGTCGCGATTGACCTGGTGGATCGCGGCGTCGTCCACGAGGGCCACCGAGATCGTCGCCGAGTCGAGGCCCTCGCCCTTCAGGACGCTCTCGACGAGCGCGCGGACGGCGTCGGGTTCGACGCGGACGTGGTTCTGGGTGTCGCTGAGTTCGACGACGATTCCGGGGGGCGGGGTCTCCACGGTCAGGCCGTCCTCTGTTCGGGATACTTGACGCGGCCGTGGTAGATGCCGATCAGCGACTTGATCAGACTGTCCCGAATCTCGGCGATCTCGCGGAGGGTCAGGCCGCACTCGTCGAACTGGCCGTCGCGAAGCCGCTTGTCGATCAACTCGCTGACCAAGCCCTCGATCCGCGAGGGAGTCGGCTCCGAGAGCGTTCGGCTGGCGCTTTCGACGCAGTCGGACATCATCAGGATGCCGGCCTCCTTGCTCTGCGGCTTGGGGCCGGGATAGCGGAACGCGCTCTCCTGGACCGTCGCCGCGTCGGGATCGCCGCCGCTGCGGCGATTGGCCTCGTGATAAAAATACTCGACCAGCGTGGTGCCGTGGTGCTGCTCGATCAGGTCGATGATCCGCTCGGGAAGATGGTGCTGCCGCCCCAGATCGACGCCGTCCTTGACGTGACCGATGATGATCAACGTACTCATCGCGGGCGCCAGATTGGCGTGCCGGTTGATCGAGCCGACCTGATTCTCGACGAAGTAGTGGGGCTTGAGCATCTTGCCGATGTCGTGGAAGTACGCGCCGATCCGGACGAGCAGCCCGTTGGCGCCGATCCGCTCGGCGGCGGCTTCGGCGATCGCCCCCACGGTGATCGAGTGGTTGTGCGTGCCCGGAGCGCGACGGACCAGTTCCTGCAAGAGCGGATGCGTGTTGTCGCCGAGTTCCAGCAGGCTGATCCCGGTGACGATGCCGAACGCGTTTTCCAGGAACGGCAAGCTCCCTCCCATGAAGAAGCCGGCCATCATCCCCCAGCCCGCTCGCCAGAATCCATCGCTGCGGATCAGGTTGATCGGTTGGTGCTCCCAGAGCCCGGTCGCCCACGTCAGGACCAGATAGGCGACGGCCGAGACGGCCCCGACCTTGATCAACTTGGTCCGGGTCCGGACGTCGTTCAGGCCCAGCACGCCCGCGGCGGTCCCCCCCATCAGCACCAGGAAGTGGCCGATGCCCGCGCCCAGGGTCATGCAGGTCAGCAGCGAGATCCCGAACGTCGCCATCAGGGCGAAGCCCGGATTGTAGGC
>CALCIC010000842.1 GCA_937907405.1 uncultured Isosphaeraceae bacterium
TGGCGCAAGAGCGGCCAGCGAGATCTCGGCGACCGAAGAGTCCCGGGGGGCCGCCGGGCCGAGCCCCCGGATCGAAGGCGCCCGCGTCGGCTCGGGGACCTCGTCGTCGATCGGAACCAGCGCGATGCTCGACTCGTCGCCGCCGACCACGCGCAAGGCCGACCGCAGGGCCGAGCGAAGCTCCGCATAGCTGTCGAAACGATCCTCGGGATGCTTGGCCATCATCCGCGTGAGGACCGCCGCAAGCGGCTGGGGAATCTCGGGGCGAACGTCTCGGACGTCGGGCGCGGGGTCCCGAACGTGCCGGGTCAGCTTGTCGGCGATGTCGCCGCCGGGGTAGGGGGGCAACGCCGTCAGGAGATAATAAAAGGTGCAGCCCAGCGAGTAGATGTCGCTCTGGAAGCTCGTCGCGCGGCTGTCCCGCGCCTGTTCCGGGGCCATGTAGTCGACCGTCCCCACGGTCGTCCCCTCGCGCGTCACCCGCTCGTCCTCCGCCCCCGATCGCAGGGCCAGGCCGAGGTCGGTGATCTTGACGTCGCCGTCGGGGGTCCGCATCAGGTTCGACGGCTTGACGTCGCGATGGATCAAACCGCGAGACGACGCGTACTCCAGCCCGTCGACGACCTGGAGGACCACCTCGATCGCCGGGCCGGGCGCCATCGGTCCCGTACGTTGCACGTACTCATGGAAGTCCCCCCCCTGGACGTACTCGAGCACCAGGTAATGCCGGCCTTGATCGCTGCCGTGGTCGTAAATCGAGACGATGTTGCGATGCTCAAGCGCCTCGGCGCTCCTGGCCTCTCCCATGAACCGCTTGAGGACCGTCGGGTTCCGAGCCATGTAAGGCGGCAACACCTTGAGCGCCACCTCATGGCCCGATTCCAGATGCACGGCGCGGTAGACCGAACTCATCCCCCCCGAGCCCAGCGGGTGGAGGACTCCGTAACTCCCGATTCGGAGCCGATATGGCTCGGCGTTCACCGGCTCGACGTCGGGAGTCACGGCAACACAATTCCTCCATTCGACTCGCGCCGATCCGCTCGACCACGGAACGGAGCGAACCCGCTTGCTCGACAGGCGGGGGCGCCCAGTCACGCATTCAGTCTTCGTGCCGCTCCGAGTCCGGGACGCTTTCCTAAGCCGCGAGTCGAGTCGAACGATAGGGTACCCAACGAGACTGGTCGGCGCCCGGCGTCAATCGAGGCGCGCGCCGGTCGATGCTCAATACATCATACGCACTCTTGCCGAGGATCGGACAGCCCCGGTTCAGGGGGCCGGTCAAAGCCGGCGCAAGTTCAAGCCTCCATCGACGTTCAATACCTGGCCGGTCGTAAAGGGGAAGCCGCCCGAGACGAGCGCGACGACCGCCTTGCCGACGTCGGCGGGAGTACCCCAGCGGCGGATCGGCGACAGGCCGGAGGCGATCCGCGCCGCGTAGGCGTCGTGGACCGGGCGGGTCATGTCGGTCTCGATCAGGCCGGGCCGGATCTCGTGGACCTGAATTCCGTACTCCGCCAACCGGACGGCGAAGAGCTGTGCGACCATGCTCAACCCGGCCTTCGCCGCGCAGTACTCGCCGCGCTGGACGCTCGCGGTGTTGCTCGATATCGAAGTGATGAAGACGACCTGCGGATTCGAGACGACCCCGCGCTCGACCAGCTCGATCATTCGTCGGGCGACGGTCTGCGTTAAAAAGAACGGCCCCCGGAGATTCGTCGATGTGACGCGATCCCAGCTCTGGGGAGTCGTGTCCAACAAATCGAGACGCGATTCCGGCGCGACTCCCGCGTTGTTGACCCAGACGTCGATGCGGCCGAAGGCGTCGAGGACCTCGTCGACCAGCCGACGGCCGTCGTCGAGGTCGGCCGCGTCGGCCTGAATCGCCAGCGCCCGGGGGGCGCCCAGCGACTCGGCCTGGTCTCGGCAAGCCGCCGCGGCCTCGGCGTCGGCTCGGTAGTTGACGACCGTGGAAAAGCCGGCGGCGGCCAGCTCCAGAACGATCCCCCGGCCGATGCCTCGGCCGCCCCCCGTGACGACCGCGACCCGTAAACCTTCGGAACCGGAACCCTTCATGATCCTTCCTTTCGGCGGCCGCCCCCGGGGGGCCGCGTTCGAGTCTCGCGACGTTTGGTTGACAGGCGAAGGAAACTGGACAAGAATCAGACCCGGAATGATGACGCGCTCGTAGCTCAGGTGGATAGAGCGGCGGTTTCCTAAACCGCAGGCCGCAGGTTCGAA
>CALCIC010000843.1 GCA_937907405.1 uncultured Isosphaeraceae bacterium
GTGAAGCTGGCCGTGCGGTCGAGCGTGCAGAGGCACGAGAACCGCGTGTTCACGGCCCACAATTCCTCGCCGACGCCCCAGGCCATCTCGTGGATCTGGATGTTCCCCGTGACGTGGCTCGACCGGGGCATGAAGCAGGCGTCGTGACGACCGGGGGGCTCGAGCCTGGCCGCGACGGCCGGGACGTCGACGTATTCCCAGACCTGCATCCGCGTACCGATCGCCAGCCGGTCGCCTGCGAGAGCCATGCCCATCGGCGCGGGGAAGGCGCGAAAGTGAGTGTTGAGATGGTCCCCCTCGTCGCGGACCATCACCAGCTTGCCGGCCTGATACGTCGTCACCAGGAGCGACGCCCCGAGCCGTCGCAGCAGCGCGGGGAAGTTCGCCGTATGGACGGCCCGCAACGGCGGCGGCCCATCCTGTCTCGGGAGGTCGGCTGCGGGGGTCGGATCAACCAGGGAAGTCGCCGTCATGATGCCTCACCGCTCAAATTGATGAAAATTTGCAGAAAGAATCCGGACAGCCTCCTCTTACGCAAGAACGGCTCTTGTAATTACTTCGTTTTCATTAAAAAACTCAATAATAGAACAACGGACACGCAGAATCCTCGAATCCACGAGCTTCGGGCGAATTGCTTGCGATCGAGCCCGCGCTCGGGCGTGCAATCGAATTGACAAGCAGATTACCTTGTGTGCATGAGACAACGGATTACAGCATGCATCCGATTTGCGATGAAGCGGTGGCGAAGCCTGTTGAAACACTCGATACTTGTGGGTCTCCGAGCCCTCTATCCCGCCGACAAGCCGAACTTCGCGAGGAGCATCCGCACGTGACGAACGACGAAGTCGAGAAATCCGAGCCCGCCTCATGGGCGCGCGTGGAGGAGGGAAGGCACGACCGGACGATCGAGGAGAACTGGCTGTTCCGACTCCGCGCGGAGCGGTTCCGATCGCGCGCGTCGGGGCTGACGCACGACTTTTTCGTGATCCATCTGGCCGACGGGGTCCACGCGATCGCGATCACGCCCGAGAACGAGGTCCTCTTCGTTCGACAGTTCCGGGCCGCTTCGGGGCGCGACAGCCTGGAGGTCCCCGGCGGCCTGATCGACCCCGGCGAGGACCCGCTCGCCGCCGGCGGGCGCGAACTGTTGGAGGAGACCGGCTACGCCGGCGATCCGCCCGAGCTGGTCGGGACCCTCTGGTCGAACCCGGCGATCGTCACCATGCGGACGACCACGATCGTGGTCCGCAACGCCCGAAAGGTCGCCGAGCCCAGGCTCGACCACACCGAGGAACTGACCGTCGAGCGCGTGCCCGCCGCAGCTATTCCTGGCATGATCCGAAACGGGCGGATCGACCACGCGCTCGTCGTCGCGGGGTTGTTTTGGTGGCTGGCGGACGAGAAGGAGAAGGGGGGCCGCTGAGGGGCGCGCTCACGACTTGCCGAGCTTCACGACGACGTCGATCGGCTTGCCGTCGCGGATGACGGTGATCCGGACGTCCTGGCCGGGCTGGTGCTTTTCGACCTCGGTCAGCAACTCGTCGAGGGTCTTCACCCGCTTGTGGTCCACGGCGACGAGCAGATCGGCCGAACCGGGGTCGAGCGACCGTCGCATGAAGCCGGGGCCGACGCGCTCGAGCCGGACCTGGATCGGTCGGATTCCCGCGCGCTCGGCGGGGCCGCCGTCGGCGAGGGCGAGGACCAGGAGACCTTCCTCGGTGGCGTAGAACCGCGTGATGCCCAGGTCGGCGCGGACGACGTGGCCTTCCTCGATCAGCGGCTTGAGAATCCGGGTGATGGAGTTGATCGGCACCGCGAAGCTGACCCCCGCCGACTGGCCGACCGAGCTGATGATCGCCGTGTTCATGCCGATCACCTGGCCCTTGGTGTTCAGGAGCGGCCCCCCCGAGTTGCCGGGGTTGATCGCCGCATCGGTCTGGATGATCCCCCGGATCATTCGGCCGTTCTTGGCCCGGAGCGACCGATCGAGGCTGCTGACGATCCCCGTCGTCAGCGTGCGTTCCAGGCCGAACGGGTTGCCGATCGCCATGATCTTCTGACCGACCAGCAGCCTCGACGAGTCGCCGAACGCGACCGGCACGAGCTTGTCGGCCGGCGCATCGATCTTCAGCACCGCGACGTCGTTGGAGGCGTCGACGCCGATCACGTCGGCGGGATGGGTCGAGCCGTCGAACAGCGTCGCGCGAACGGAGTCGGCGTCCTGGACGACGTGGAAGTTGGTCAGGATGTGGCCCGCCTTGTCGGTCACGAACCCCGAGCCGGTCCCGGTCGAGGTCTCCTCGCCGAAGAATCCTTGACTGGCCGCCTCGGTGGTGACGTTGACCACGCTCTTATTGACCGAGGCGTAAACGACGACGTTGTTCCGCTCCTCGGGGTCGAGTTCCTTGAGCGCGTCGTCGGAGGGGATGGACGTCTGGACCGTCGCGACGGCGGGCGGCTCGTACGCTTCGAGGGCGGCGGCGATCGGAGTCGTGGGGGGCGCGACGACCGGCGGGCGCGGCGGCGGGGGCGTCGGCGGTCGGGAGGAGCGGGAGTTGAACAGGAGGGCGACGAGCATCAGGTTCGCAAGCACCGCCACCGCAACGAGGATCGATCTGGTGGATGAAGTCTCGTCGTGTTCCACGGTTGTCTCCTCTTCCTGCTCGGTTTCTCGATCCGCTCCGGGGTACTCCTTATTGTAGGGAACCCGGGCGATCGGACCACCTTGAAATACTAGCCCGACGACTGGAGGGCGTGGCGGTTTTTCCTGGCGGAGGCGCGAAGCCGAGGCGTGCGGAAAAGCCAGAGAAGCCCGAAGCGCCAGCGAGTGAAGTTTCTTGCCATGCGCCCGGAGTATTCACTCGCTGGCGCTTCGGGCTTCCATGGCTGTTTCTTCGAGCGAGAGGGCCGCCAGGAACATTTGCCACGCCCCGTCTGGACGGGCGCCGGCCGGTCGGCCAAAATGAGGAACCGCCGGATCGTCCGTTCCGCCCTCCCGGGAGCCGCCGCTGATGACCTTGTTCCGCAATTCGTCCTTCACCGGCGTCGCCGTTTCATTCGCCCTCGCGTGGCTCGCCGCAGTCGCGCCGCCGGCTCGGGCGCAAGTGAGCGCGGTCGAGTCGGAACGGAAGCTCAAGCCGGCCGAGGGACTGGAAGCCGTCCTCTGGGCGAGCGAGCCGATGGTGGTCAACCCGACCAACATCGACGTCGACTCGCGAGGCCGGGTCTGGGTCGCCGAAGGGCTCAACTACCGGCTCACTCGCGGGGGGAACAAGCAGTTCCACCGGATCGAGAACGCCGACAAGATCAAGATCCTTGAGGATGTCGACGGCGACGGCAAGGCCGACAAGACGACCGTCTTCGCCGACAACGTCTTCCCGGTGCCGATGGGGCTGGCCGTCGAGGAGTTCCACGACAAGGATGGCAACTACAAGGGCAGTAAGGTCTACGTCGGCAACAGCCCCGACCTGCTGGTGCTGGAGGACGTCGACGGCGACGATCGGGCCGACAAGCGGTATCCGCTTCTGACCGGCTTCGGCGGCGTCGACTCCGACCACGGCGTCCACGGGATGACGTTAGGCCCCGACGGCAAGCTCTACTTCACCCACGGCGACGGCTGCTGCTCGGTTCAGGCCGACCACTCCGAGCGGAAGGAAAACTTCAACGTGGTTGACAAGGGGGGGCGGCACGTCAGGTCGGACCAGCTTGCCAACACGCTTCGCGTCAACCGCGACGGCACCGAGTTCGAGGTGGTCTGCGACCGCCAGAGGAACAACTACGAGACCTCGGTGAACGCATTCGGCGACGTCTTCACCAGCGACAACGACGACGACGGCAACCGCGGCTGTCGGGTCATCTGGGCGATGGACGGAGCGCACTACGGCTACCAGACCCCCGGCAGCCCCCGGCACTGGGGAGAGGACGTGCCGGGGAACACCCCCAAGCTGGTCGGCACCGGCAACGGCAGCCCGACGGGGATCATGGTCTACGAGGGCCGCCTGTTGCCCGACGCTTACTTCGGCGGCCTGCTCGAAGTCGACGCCGGCAGCCGCCAGGTCAACTTCTTCCCGATCACCCGCAAGGGCGCCGCGTTCCGAACTGAGTACAAGGTGTTCCTGGGCAGCGACGACCCCTGGTTCCGGCCGGTCGACGCCTGCGCCGCGCCCGACGGCTCGATCTTCGTGGCCGACTGGTACGACGCCGGCGTCGGCGGCCACGGGTTCCGCGACCAGACCACCGGCCGGATCTACCGGGTCGCGCCGAAGGGAGATCGGCCGAAGACCGTGAAGGCCGACTTCGGCTCGGTCGCCGGACTGATCGAGGCCCTCAAGTCGCCCAACAACGCCACCCGCGACGCCGCCCAGCGCGGGTTGATCGCCCGGGGGGACGAGGCGACGCAGGCGCTGCTCACGCTGATCCACCTGGGGACGCCCGAGGAGGCGGCCCGAGCCGTCTGGACCGCCTCGCGGATGCCGAACGTCCCCGTTCTCGCCTCGACCGCCGCCGAGATCATTAAACACCCCGACGCGTTCCAGAACGGCGACCCCCGGCTCCGCGTGCTGGCCGTCCGCATCCTGGGCCGCGACTGCCGCGAGAACGGGACCGTCGAATACAAGAACCCCGATGCGAGGAAGCCCGCCGCGGCGCTGGCGAACCTCGACCTACTGCTCACACTGGTCGACGACCCCGACCCGGCGGTCCGCCGCGAGTTGATCCTTGCGTTCCGCAACCTGCCGACTCCCAGAGTCGGCGCGGCGTTGCGGAAGCTCGTCGCCTCGTGGGACGGCCGGGACCGCTGGTATCTTGAGGCCCTCGGCCTGGCGCTCGACGGTCGCGAGGCCGAGTACGTCACCGGCCTGATGGACCCCGGCCTGTTCGGCGAATCGGGCGATTTCGCGAGGGACGGCCGCAACGACCGCGTCGCGCTGCCGCCGTACTTCCCCGTCGATCGCAACGAGGCGTTCATCGCGGTCGACGCTCCCGATCAGGCGACGACCGGCCTAAGCAAGTTCCTCGGCTTCGTCTGGCGGCTCCGTCGGCCCGAGGCGCTGCCGTTGCTCGAACAGATCTTGCCGAACCTGAGCGCGCAGGGGCTCCAGCAGGCCGGCGACGACGTGCTCCGGCAGTTGAACGACCCCGCCGCCGCCGACGTCGTGGCACTCGTCGCCGAACGGACCGACGACCCGATCCGCCGACGAGGCTTGCTGACGATCCTGGCCGATCGACTCGACGGACCATGGAACGCCGCTAAGGATAGGCCGCCCGTGACCCGGGCGATCGACAGGGCCCTTGAAACCCCGGACCAGCGGCTCCAGGGGATCGCACTCGCCGCGGCGACTCGCGACGGCCGCTATCGAGACGACTTGCAAAAACTCGCCCTGGCGACCGATCAGCCGGAAGAAATCGTGGTCGCCGCCGTCGAGGCTCTCAGCGCGTTCCGTTCGAAGGCGACTCGTGGCGTGCTCGATCAGTTGATCGGCGAGGTCCACGGCAGGCCCAGCAGCACTCCCCGGGCCGAGGCCGCCGTGCGGACCCTTTCCAGGCTCGACGACGCCCCCGACCACTTGCTCGAAATGGTCGTCGACGCCTCGTATCCGCTGGGCTTGCGTCGCGAGGCGCTGCGGACCGTCTGCCGGCTTCGCGACGGCGGGATGAAGGTGCTCGACCTGGCCCGCGACAAGACGCTGCCCGACGATCTGAAGACCGAGGCCACGACGGTCCTGCACACCCAATCCGACCGCAAGGTCCGCGATCGAGCGGACGAGCTGCTGCCGCTGCCGAGTTCAGCGAATGGTCGGCCGCTGCCGTCGATCTTCGAGTTGATTCGACGCGAGGGGAACGCCGACCGCGGCGCGGCGGTCTTCTTCCGCGAGGCGTCGAACGCCTGCGGCGCGTGCCACCGGGTTCAGGGCCAAGGCCGTTGGGTCGGCCCGGACCTGTCGACGATCGGTACGAAGTACGGCAAGGGGGAGCTGCTGAATTCGGTCCTCAACCCGAGCGCGGCCATTGGCTTCAGCTTCCGATCGATGGTCGTCGCCCTGAACGACGGGCGGGTCGTCACCGGATTGCCGGTCGTGGAGACGCCCGATCGTCTGGTGCTGAAGACGGCCGAGGGGGAACGATTGACGATCCTCCCCGGCGAAATCGAGGACCGTCGAACCAGCGACGTCTCGCTGATGCCCGAGAACCTCGCCCAGACGATGAGCGACGGCGACCTCGTCGACTTGCTCGCGTACCTCGGGTC
>CALCIC010000844.1 GCA_937907405.1 uncultured Isosphaeraceae bacterium
GGGGGTCGCGGCCAGCAGCTTGTCGGCGAGGTAGCCGACCCAGACCGCGCGCCCCTCCAGCGCGGCCGTCCACCTTCGCTCGCCGGTGTCGGGGTCGAGGGGCGAAAGGCCGGCGTCGTCCGCCAGGAAGACGCGGCCGGCGTCGTCGGACGGCGGCGCGCCCGCCGCCGTCAGGGGACGCGCGGCGTCGACCCCGTCGCCCCCCTTCCAACCCCATCGACGGAACAGCGGCGAGGGCAGCGTCGGCCGGGGACGATCGGCGGCGATCCGAGCCAATGGGTCGCGCGCCAGCTCGGCCGAGACCCGTTCCGAAACCGACGTCGACCGGCCCCCTTCTTCCAACGGGAGCCGAGGGAACCGGTCCGCCAGCCGGAGATAGGCGTCACGGGCCGAAACCAGGTAACCCTGAGACTGATAAACCCGCGCCAACCGCCAGAGCGCCCGCGCGAGCGTCTCTTCGGGAGCGGATGAAAGCGCCGACAGTCGCTTGTAGACGGCCGCCGCCGCCGCCGGCCGCCCCTGCTTCTCATGGACCGCCCCCAGAGCCAGGAGCGATTCGGGGACCGCCTCGGCCGCCGGGAACGCCCGCGCCACCTCGGCCAGCGACTTCGCGTCGTCGTCGCGCGCCCCGCGCTCGAACAGCGCCCGGGCCCGGCGGTCGTACGATTGGTAGACCTTCCGCCCCTCGTCGCGGACGATCGCGGCCAGCCGGTCGCCGACGAACAGGTCGGCGCGAACCGCGCGGCGGCCGTCCTCCAACCCCACGGTGAGCCGTTGCAGCCGGTCGTCGACCAGCAGCCCCTCAAGGACGTCGACCGCCTCCGCGGGACGGCCGCGCTCCTGCTCGACGTCGGCCAGCAGCAGCCGCGCGTTCAGGCGGTCCTGCTCGCGGCGGGCGGCCTCGACGGCCCCCTTCAGCCGGGCGATCGCCGGTTCGTACTTCTTCTCGCCGCGCAGCGCGGCGGCGATCCGGATCAAGAGCTGGAACTGGCGGTCGCGGGCGACCTCGGCCAGGGGCGCCCCGTCGATTGTATCGGCGGCGGCCGCGCGGCGGATCGTCTCCGCATACGAATCGAGCGCCAGTTGATCGCGGCCGACGGCCTCGGCGGCGCGGGCGAGTCGGTAATGGGTCGGCGCGCGCTCGGGGGCGCGGGCGATCTCGTCGAGGTAGCGCTCGATCAGCCGGCTGTTCTGGCAGAAGACGACCAGGGCGTCGGCCTGCGCGACGACCAGGTAGCCGTCCCCCGCGGCCAGGTTGCCGCCGGTCGTCCGATAGGTCTCCAGCAGCTTGATCGGCGGCCCGGAACGACCTCCGCCGGCCTGGTCGAGCACCTGAATCTCGTTGCGGGTGGGCCAGTAGACCTGATCGCCGGCGAGCAGGCCCCGGCCGTACCCCTCGCGGGTGCCGGCGTCGGGCCAGGAATGCAGCAGCTTGCCGTCGCGGACGTCGAACCAGAGCACCTTGTCGCCGGTCGCCACGAGCCTCCCCTTGGCGACTCCCAGCAGGTGCGCGAGCTTCACCTCGTCGGGGATCGGGACGGTCTTCCACTTCAGCCGGCCGGTCTGCGCGTCGAAGGCGAAGATCGACGACGCGTCGCTGGGCGCCACGAACACCCGGCCGTCGTGGACGACCGCCGGGTTGAGGTCGCGCGTCCCCCCCTGCCCGCGCCCGGCGTTCGACCGCGGATAGGTCGCCGCCCACCGGATCGACCCCGAATCGGCGTCGATGGCGGCCAGGGCGCCGAGGTTGGTCTGGTAGTACAGGACGGAGCCGTCCAGGGTGAGCAGCCGGTGCCCCGGGTCGGCCGACGCGACCAGGCCGCCGAACGCCCCCATCGCCATGAAGTTGTCGACCTCCGACGCGGCCGCCCCCAGGTAGCGCAGCCACCTCAGAGAGCCGTCCGCGGCGTTGTAGCTGGCGACGTACGTCGCCGTCTGCTCGCGGCGGTCGGTGATCGCCACGTACACGCTGTTCTCGTCGGCGACCGGCGTCCCCTCGAAATTCGCCGCCCGGCTGATCTGCCCGGCGGGCCGGTCGGGCAGGGCCAGTCGACTCGACGTCTGGACCCAGAGCGGTTTGCCGCCGGGACGGTCGCGGTCGATCGCCACGAGGTAGTTGTCGCCGCCGGCGCCCTGGGGGCCGCCGAGGAATCCGGGGGGGCTCGACGTCCCCATCCGGGCGAAGATCCGGCCCCCCGCCGCCGTCAGCGTGTACCGGGGGATCGACCAGTTCGACTGCCGCGCCCGAGGAGGCGCCGCGCCGTCCTCGGGATCGTGAACCCAGGCCGGCTCGACCCCCACCGCCTGGCTGCCGTCGCCGGCGTTGGGCCGATCGCTCAGGTTGTAACCCACGACCCGCGAGGCGTTGCCCACGATCACCTGGTCGCCGACGATGATCGGGTGATAACCCAGAAGCTGGGCGCCCGACGTCCCGCCGTCGCTGTTGCGGGCGAACGCCGGCCGGCCGAACGTATTGCCGGCCCGGTTCGGGCTGATCCGGTCGAGCGCGGCCCGCCACTGCAACGACCCCACGTCGATCGACTCGGCGACGATCCTGGTCCGGGTCGGCGAGCCGGCGAAGGTGGGCCAGCGGCCGTCGGCCTGGGTCGGCGCCGCCAGGCGGTCGGTCGCGATCGCCGAGGCGACGGCGGCGGCCAGCGGCCCCTTGCGGCCGGCGAGGGTTCCCGACGCGCCGGGGAACCGCGCCGCGAACGCCTTGAGATCGGCGGCGGTCGGAGGGTCGCCGGCGGCGGCCCGGCAGAGCAGCTTCTTGGCCGCGACCCGGGCCAGGTCGACCGACGGATCGGGATGAATCAAGCCGAAGGGGTTCTCCGGGTCGTCGGCCGCCAGTCGACGGTACAGGGCCAACGCCTCGACGAACCGGCCGTCCTGGAACGCCAGGTCCCCCAGAAGCTCGATCGCGTCGTCGCCCCACGAGGTGCAGAAGGCCTGGTCGACCACCCGCCGCAGCGCGGCGACGTCGCGTCCGGACTGGCCCTCGCGAAACCATCGCTCCGCCTCCGGGTCCATCCGTCTGCGGTACACGGCTCGGGCCTCGTCGGGAAGGGCGGCAAGCGTGCGCTGGCAGAATTCCCGCAGGTCGACGAACAAGACGAACTCGTCGTCGCCGCCGGCCTCGTCCGGATCGCGGGGCAGCCGCGCCACCTTCTCGCCGTACTGCTCGATCACCCGCTGGTAGATCCCGACCGCCTCGGACCACTGGCCGGCCTTGACGTGGCTGGCGGCGTTGCGCAACAGAGTCTCGGCGGCCTCGCTGGAGTCAAGGTAGAACTTGGAGCCGCCGCCGACGTCCTGCGCGGCGGCCGGAATCGCCGCGGCCGTCGCCAGGATGCAGGCCGACGCGACGCTCACGAGGCGGGATCGGGATGGAATCACGACGGGCTTGCGCCGGTGGAACCGGAACCAAGTCATCCTCTCTCCCCTCTACCCGGTCTTCGGATCTCGGCGATCTCTCCAAACGGGTCGAGTGCCGCTCGCCGACGTCCCATCGACGACCGGAATCGATCCCTGGAAGCAACGCACTGAAGCCGTGCTGAGCGAGGCCCGCGCCTCCGTTCCATGGAGATCCCTGACTCGCACCGAGGGAGGGATTTGAAGAATCGGATGGAGGCGAATTTCCTCTCAACGCCTGCATGAATATTGGACAGCAAAACCGCGTTCGGCTGCAATCGCAAATCGGATGCCGGGCCCGTCGGCCGCGGCGAGGTTTCCCGGCGGCCTCGCGATCCGGGGCGGCGGTGGGAGTCGGAATTCCCACTCGAATCAGGTCGGCGGCGGCACGATCGTCCCAACGCCCCCGCGTCGTCGTATCGACCCGCCGTTTCTATTATAAGGCGCGACGCCGAACGGGGGGGGCGGCGCGGGCCGGCCGATCGGG
The DNA here is from genome assembly GCA_937907405.1 of uncultured Isosphaeraceae bacterium. Taxonomy (GTDB): domain Bacteria; phylum Planctomycetota; class Planctomycetia; order Isosphaerales; family Isosphaeraceae; genus Paludisphaera. Next base: position 3,899 of record CALCIC010000844.1, read on the forward strand.
CGGCGACGCTCGAATTTCAGGCGGTCTTGATCAAGGGACGGAGCGCCCTCGCTCCGACTAGGCCTGATTCTGAACGACGTAGCCGACGTAGAAAATCAACGTGCCGGCCGCCGCGATCAGCAGCGACTGCCCGAGCCCCACCTCGCCGACCAGTTCCGACGCGATCCCGAACGGCAGGATGATCATTCCCAGGACCTGGAGGAAGCGGCCCACGCGGTAACGTCCCATCGGAGTACGAGTCCCGGTCAGGAGAAGGCGCGACGAGCCGCCCGGGGGGGGCCGGGACGGCTCGCCGCATGAAAGAGAGCGTCAGGGGTTCGTGATCTGGCTCGACTTGATCGGGAATTCGCCCGCGTCGACGGTCGCATCGGCGGCGACCACGACGGGCGTCCCCTTGGCCTTGCCCGGGTTGATCCAGCCGACCTTCTCTTGCCAGACCACAAGGTTCTGCGTCCCGGCCGGCACGCCGTGGATCTCGAATTCACCATCCTTGCCGCTTACGGCGAAGAACGGATGGTCGAAAACGGCGATGTAGGACCTCATCCAGGGGTGAATGTCGCAGGCGACCATGATCGGCCGCCGCTCGGCCTCGAACTTCACATCCATGGAGTCGCCCGCCGCCATCATCCGGTTGAGGGGGGGATTGGTGAACGGGGTGTACCGCACGTTGTGGCCCACCGAGTCGCTCGACTTGATCTCCAGGGTCTGATCCTGGTGGATGCCCTGAATATACGGGAAGAACTCGCAGCCCTTCTGGTCGAGGACCGCCTTGGGGCGCTCCTTGAGCAACGCGGCGACCGCCCCGGGATTGGCGCCGCTGGGCTTGACCAGGTAGACCAACGCGCCGGCGATCCCCTTGGACTTGGGGTCGACCAGCAGTTCCTGGGAGAGGATCGGCTTGTTGGCGGCGCAGACCTCGGGGTCCTTGCTCGCCTTGCCTTCCTCGACGAGGACTTTAGCCGTCGGCACGTCCCCTTCCCACACCACGCGGCCCTTGATGACGCCGTACGACTCCGCGGCGACCGCCGGCGCGGGGGCGGCGGTCGGGGCGGGGTCGGCCGGTGGAATCAGCGCGTCGGCCAATCGGTGCAGGATGAACAAGCTTGCCAGACCAGTCGCCAACGCAGCGGACCACATGATGAACGGGGCTCGTCGGAACACGGGATGTCTCTCCATTCTTGACAGGGCGTGAAGATGGAAGGTGGGCGAGGACTTCGACAAACGGCGGGAGCGACCGGCCTTGGAGTCGACGACCGGCTTGGGGTCGTTGAGACGAATCGCTCCTGCTCATGGTAGCAAACGGTGGCGAAAAAAACGAGGACGACCTCCGAAGCGGTCTTCGAACGTCGTCCTCGCTCGCCGTTGCATTCAGGTCGTCGACGCGGTCGGGCCGCGGGAGTCCGAGATCACTCGCCCCGGAGCTTGGCCACGTCGATCGTGTAGTTCTGGGTGGTCGTGTCGTCGGCCTTGACGTTGACGTCCTCGCCGGCGGGGGCCGTCACGAAGCCGTTGCCCTTGACGATCTCTTGCCAGACGACGACCTTCTGCGTGCCGGCCGGGACGTTCTTGATCTCGAAGTTCCCCTTGTCGTCGGTCACGGCGAAGTACGGGCTGTCCAGGACCATCCACCAGGCCTGCATCCAGGGATGAATATCACAGGTGACCATGCCCGGCGTGCGCTCGGCGCCCGAGGTGGTGAACGTGTCGGTGGCGCCGCCGGCCAGCAGCTTGTTGCCCGGGCTGTTCTTGAGCTTGATGTTGACGTTGTGATTGACCGGATCGGTCGATTTGAGGGTGATCGGCGACCCGGTCAAAACGGCCAGGACGTGGGGTTCGAAGACGCAGTGCTCCTGGTCGAAGACGAACTGAGCGCTCTTGGCGGCCTTCTCGGCCTCGGGATTGACGTTCGTCGGCTTGGGGATGTACACCAGGACGTTCTTGACCCCCTTGGTGCCGGCGTCGACGACCAACCGCTCCGAATTGATCGGGCCGTTCACGGCGCAGACCTCGGGGTCCTTGGCGGCCTTGCCCTGCTCGACCAGGGGCTTCTGAGCGGGCGCGTCGCCCGACAGGACGATCTGCCCCTTGAGGGTGCCCCAGCCCTCGGCCTTGACGGGCGCGGCGGCGGCGGCCGGAGCGGCGGCGGCCGGAGCGTCCGCGGCGGCGGCGGCGGCGGGAGCGGCGGGGGCCGCCGCCGGGGCCGGCGCCGGGGTGGCGCCCGGCGGGGTCACGACGACGGCGTCGCCGACCTCGGTCGATCCGCCGCAGCCCGAAACGCCCGCGCAGAGCGCGGCGGCAAGTCCCAAACCGAGCAACGACGGGCCTTGAATCCAACGGTTCCGCATGATTTCGATCTCCTGATCCCAGGTGTCGACTTCGAGCCGGCCAGAGAACGGTCGGCTGGCAAAATTGAATCCACGCTTGATCGCGAGCCCAGGGGACGGGGGGCGTCCCCCGGGCTCGTCGGGTCCATTATTCGGAAGCGCCGGCGGGCTTGGCCGCCGGGGCCGGGGCCGGCGCTTCCTCCGCCGCCAGATGCTGCTCGACCACGTTGGTGTAATTCAGCAGCGTGTCGCGGAGCGCCCGGACCATGTCGAGCGGCTTGTCCTCGAACGTCTTGGGCACGGGGATTTGCAACGCGCCGTGGGGCACGACGTTCTGCGGCATGGCCGTGAACGGGAGCAGCCGCCGGGGGTTGGCGAGCCAGTGCTCGAGATATCCCGGTCGGAACCGATCGGCGACCTGACGGAGGTCGGGGCCGTTGACCACCTGATCGCCGCCGGTCGGCTTGGACAGGCCGACCGCGTGACACTGGAGGCACGGCGACCCCTTGCTCGCCATGATCGACCAGCCGGCGTTCAAGTATTCGGGGTGGACCTGCTCACGCTCGGCGAGGTAGCTCTGCTCTCGCTGCGGGACCGCCTGATAGGGGAACTCGGCCGCGTCGCGCGCCGCGAAGAAGTCGGCCAGCCGTTCGGTCTCCCGCGTGGCCTGGTCGACGTTCTTGCCGTAGTGGAACCGAGGCATCCGGAGCTGGGCGGCCGGCCGGATCGAATAGGGGTCCTTGAAGAACGACGCCAGCCAGGGGGTCCGAGCCTTGAGCCCCTCGCGGATCAGCGGGGGGGGCAGCCGGTTCCAGAACCCCTCGACGGGGGTCCCGGCCTTCTCGGCCTCGTGGGTCGAGTAGAGCCAGGCGAAATCGCCGCCGACTCCCCCCTGACGGTCGACCTTCTTCTCGTCGAGGGTCACCGTGTCGCCGGTGTTGAACGTGTAACCGCGGATCGTCACCGGCTTCCAAAGCTGGATGCTCAACTCGACCCGCTCGCCGTCGTCGAACCGACCGGTCGGCATCCCCTCGATGGTCACGGCGTGGGCGCCGTCGTCGGCCGCGACGCCGAGTTCGGCCTCGATGTTCTCGTCGTCGAGCTTCTTCTTGGGATCGAACGACAGGTCGGGGTAGAGGTCGGGGATGTAGTCGGCGCCTCGGGCGCTGTACGAGGCCCGCAGGTTGGTCTTGAAGTTGGTGAACGCCGACGCCGTCGTCGTCCCCTCGGGGATCGCGAACTTGGGCATGTCGAGGACGTGGCAGCCGGCGCAGTTGAACCGATTGAGGACCTTGGCCCCCTCGGCCAGGGCGATCTTCGACTTGTCGTACTTGGGCCGGGCGAGGTACTTGGCGTTGACCCGCTCGTTGGTCAGGCCGAGGATGAAGGTCATGACCTCCTCGACGGCCTTGGGATCGTCGGCCCAGGCGAACTGGGGCATCCTCAGGCGGTCGTCCCAGGTCTTGTACTTCTCGCTCTTCTTGAGGTAGTCGTAGCTGCGGGGCCGGTGCAGCTTCTGGTAGAGGAAGCCCATGCGGGTCTCGTGCCCGAGCTGCTCCTGATAGAACTCGTCGGTGCCGTCCCGGCCGCCGTCGGCCTCCTCGTGCTGATCCTGGATGTACTCGTTGACGTGGCCGAAATCGAGCCGCGCCGGGCTCTTGAGCCCCCAGTCGTTGAGCGGCGTGCCGATCGGCTTGGCGTCCTCGAAGCCGGGGATGTTGTGGCAGCCGAAGCAGCCCAGCCGGCTGATCGTCTTCTCCCCCAGGAAGAACAGCTTGTCGTCGGTGCTCAGCGTCTCGACGAACGACTCGACCTCGCTGAGCGCCACCGCGACGTTCTTGCCGTCCTGCTTCTTGTAGCCCCCCTTGGTGATGTAGAGCTTGACCAGCTCGTCGAGCCCCTCCTTGACCTCGCCCGAGTCGATCGGCGACGCCTTGACCTCGACGGGCCAGGCGCCGGGGACCGAGATGATCCAGGACGCGACGTCGGCCGCGTCCTGCGCCGAAAGCTGCAGGTCGGGCATCAGGCTCTTCGGGTGGTACCGCTCGGGCGACTGGATCCAGTTGGCCAGCCACTTGAGCCCCTGGGACTGCGACTGGAACTTGGCCGCGATGTTGCCCAGGTTGGGGCCGAAATCGGCCTTGGCGTACTGCCGGACCCCCTCCGGAAACATCGAGGGGTCGTAGGTCGTCGCCGGGTCGACCTGGTAGTCGGGGTTGATCGACTCGCGATCCAGGAGTTGGGCCTCGGCCGCCGTATTGTAGGGGCGGTGCTGATGGCAGGCCAGGCAGCCCTTCTGGAGGAACAACTCCTTGCCGCGGGCGGGGTCGGTCTTGGCCGGCGGGTCGACGAACTCGGCGGGGGGGGTGCTGACCGCGAACAGGTAGTGGGTGATCGCGTGGATCTCGGCGTCGTTCTTGGGCTGGTCTTCC
>CALCIC010000845.1 GCA_937907405.1 uncultured Isosphaeraceae bacterium
TGTGTAAACCGCTCTATGCCATGGGTGGAATTCCACCAGCCGATCGCCTAAGGGCCGGCTCCGCCGTCTCCTATCTCGGTGATGAAGTATCGATAGTCTTGAGGAAGTTCGATCCCATGCCGCGTCTCGAAGGCTTCGATCTCGGCGGCGGGACGAGGGGGGCGCAGCTTGTACTGATGGCCGATGGAGCCGAAGACGGTTCGTTTCTTGTCCCGTCGGCCGAGTTCGTCCAGGCTGCGAAGTATCGTGGTTCGGTCGAGTCGTCCGGACGTCGCAACCTCGAATCCGACGGGGGGCGTTGGAACCTCGAAGACGTCATGCTGATAAGCACGATGCAAGGCGGGCCGGCGGCTGAGTTCAAGGCTTCTTCTTCGCGACGGCCTCGGCGACGAGCTTGTCGACGGCCTTGTCGAGGGTCGCGAAGTAGATGTTGCGGTAGCGGATGACCCCCTCGGCGTCGATCAGGTAGAGGGTCGGCCAGCTTCGGACGCCGAACTTGGCGACGACGCCGCCGGTCTGGCCGCCGTTCCAGATCGAGGGCCAGGTCATCCCCTCGGCCGCCATCGCCTTGGCGGCCTGGTCGCGGTCGTCGTCGCCGTTGACGCCGAGCAGGACGAACGGCTTCCCCTTGAGCCGCTTCACCAGCGCGCGGTGGTGGGGGACCAGCCCCATGCAGGGGCCGCACCAGGTCGCCCAGAAATCGACCGCCACGACCTTGCCGCGGTAGTCGGCCGGGCGGATCTTGGTCCCGCGCACGTCCTCTCCCTCGAGGTCCGGCAGCACCTTGCCGATCGCCAGGTTTTCCATCTCGTACAGCTCGCCCTTGGCCAGTTCGGCGAACGGGACCTGGTTGTAGGGCTGGGGCATCTTGAGGTCGCCGAACTCCTTCGCCAGCCGCTCGTAGTACGGCGCGGCCTTGCGGTCGGATTCGTCGGGATCGATCTTCTCGGCCCGCTCGACGACGCCGGTCCCCTTCCAGTGCTCGACGAGCGGCCCGCGCGTGAGGTCGTCCTTGACGCGCCGGGCGAACTGGGCGGTCGCGTGGTAGTCGCGGGCCAGGCCCAGGCAGGCCGCGCCCTGGACGAGCCGGTTGGAACTCTTGTTCAGCGCCGCTTCGAGGAACCGCCTGGCGTCGGGGCAGGCGACGCTCTCGCCGCCGGCGTAGTAGCAGACCGGGGCGACCTTGTCGCTGTCGAGCCCCTTGACGGTCAAGAGCCGGTACGCCTTCGCCTGCTCGCCGAGGTAGTTCGGGTAGGAACCGTTGGCAAGTCCGTGGATCGTCCAGATGATCGCGTCGAGGGCTTTGGGGTCGTCGGGATGCGCTTCGGCCCAGGCGAACGCGTCGGCCGCGGCCTTTTTGGTCTCGGTCCAGATCGCATCGGTCGCGGCCTTCAATTCGGCGTCGGTCTTCGCGCGCTCGGCGCGGCGCCGGGCCGTCGCATCGGCGAGCTCGTGTTCCTTCTGAATCGCCCCGAGCGTCTTCGGCGGTTCCTGGCCGCGGCCGTCGCCGACGAACCCCAGCATCGCCGCCGCCGCCAAGAACGCCAACCGGCTCGAACGTACTGAACCCATCGACCACCTCCTCCGCAACGCAATCCGAAACCCATCCCGGCGCTTCGACGACAGGTGTCCAAGGCGCAGGTTAATCGAGCCGGCCCGGCCGGGCAAGGGGCCCCAGACCGGGCTCGACGCGAAACTTCGGCTGCATTCGACGCGACATTGAATAGAATGATGGGCGGCTCACGCTGGACGAGGTCGTCGATTCCTGAGAAAGACGGAAGTAGGCCGCCCGGGGCTCACGCGATCATGCTCGACAATCCCGTCTGGAACGCGCTTACGACTCGCCACGCCGGATTCGCCCTCGGCGACGGCCGCGTCAAGCGCTATCCCGCCGACGTGGCGCCGTTCCTCGCCACGGCCGGAACGGAGGCGGTCGTTGATGACGAATCGGCGGACCTGGCGACGCCCGGCGAGACGCTTTACATGATGGCGGCGGCGCCGACGCCCCCTCCCGGCTGGGAGGTCGACCGCCGCGTTTTGTTGCGTCAGATGGTCTGCGGGCGTCGGGTCGGCGCGCCGGCCGCCGGCGAGGACTGCATCGTTCTCGGGCGGGCCGACGCGGCCGACATGCTGGAACTGACGGCGCTGGCGTTCCCCGGATTCTTCCGGCCGCGGACCATCGAAATGGGGACGTACTTCGGCGTCCGCCGGGAGGGCGAGCTGGTGGCGATGGCGGGGCAACGGCTGTTCCTGGACGGTCATCGCGAGGTCAGCGGCGTCTGCACGCACCCGGATCACCGGGGGCGGGGCCTCGCCCGGCGGCTCATCCTCCGGGTCGTCGCCGAGATCCTCGATCAGGGCCTGACGCCGTTCCTCCACGTGGGAAGCGACAACGACGGGGCGCGGGCGACGTACGAGAAGCTCGGCTTCGTCGTCCGTCGCGACCTGTCCCTGCTTCTCGTCCGGCGCGTTTAGCGCGAGCGGATCCGCCCTGACGTCGCGGCTTTGCTTGATGGCCTTCCCGCGGGGAACTCCGTAGATTGGGTGTTGGCCGTCGAGGCTGGGGAAGGGCGTCCCGCGTCGGCTGGCGGGTCGTCAACGTCGGAGTGGGTCGATGGACCGAATGCAGCTCTCGCCTGGCTCTCACGGGCGCTCGATGCGGGCGTGCGGGGCCGTGGTGGTCGTCGTCGGGATTGCGGCGCTCGCGGGATGGGCCACGGGCGATCCGGTGCTCCTCGGCCTGCGCCCGAGCTATATCCCGATGGCCCCCAATACGGCGCTGGCGTTCATCGCCCTGGGCTCGGGGTTGTTCGGGATCGCCGCTCGAGGCCGTAAGCGGCGGTGGTTCGCCGGGACGGCCGCGGCCCTGGTCGCCCTGGTCAGCGGCGTCAGATTGATCGAGTTCGTCGATGGAGTCGTGATCGGCGTCGACCGCTGGTTCTTCCAGGTCGAGGAGGGCCAGTTCGGGCTCGCGCCGCTCGGCAGGATGTCGCTCCCCACATCGGTGGCGTTCCTCGCGTCCGCCGCGGCGGTCATGACGCTCGCCTGGCCTTCGCGGTGGAGGTCCCGCGGTCACGCGACGGGGGCGTGCGGCGTGATCGCGGGGATGATCGGCCTGGTCTTCGCCCTGGGCTATCTGTTCAGTCCCAACGCGCCGTTGCTTTACGGCACCGAGTCGATTCCGATGGCGCTGAACACGGCGCTTTGCTTCGTCGTCCTGGGCGCGGGGATTGCGGCGGCGGCCGGGGCGGAGTCGTTCCCGCTGTTGCGGTTGTCGGGGCCGTCGATCCAGGCGCGGCTGATGCGGATCTTCCTGCCCCTGGTCGTGGGGACCGTCGGCGTCGTCGCCTGGCTGACCCACCTGGTCACGACCACCGCCGGGGCCTCCACCGCCGCCGTCTCGTCGGCCGCGCTGGCGACTCTGTCGATCTTCCTGTTCGCGGGCATCTGCGAGCGGATCGCGGGACGCGTCGGCGGTCAGATCGAGCGGGCCGAAGCCGAGTTGCGGCAGGCCCACGACCTGCTGGAGATCAAGGTGGCGGAGCGCACCCGCGAGCTGAGCCGGACCAACGTCGAACTCGCCGACGCGCTGCGCGACACGCGACGCGCCCACGAGTCGCTCCAGCAGGCCCACCTTGAACTGAAGCAGGCGCAGTCCCGGATGATCCAGCAGGCGAGGATGGCCAGCCTCGGCCAGACCGCGGCCGGGGTCGCGCACGAGATCAACAACCCGCTCGCCTTCGTCACCAACAACCTCACGGTCCTCAGGCGCGAGGTCGGCGGCCTGCACGACATCGTCGTGCTGTACCAGCAAGCCGCCGAGACCCTGGAGGAATACCAGCGCGACCTGTTCGCGCGGATCTCCAGGCTGGCCGAGGACGTCGATCTGCCGTTCGTGCTCGAAAACCTCGACGACCTCCTGGACCGCTCGCGAGGCGGCCTGCTTCGAATCCAGAAGATCGTCGCCGACCTCCGCGACTTCGCGCACCTCGAAGAGGCCGAGTTCAAGGAGACCGATCTCAACGCCGGGATCGCCACGGTGGTCCGCCTGATGCAGAGCCAGGCCGACGATCAAGAGCTCGCGCTCGAAACGGACCTCGCCCCGATCCCGCTCACCACCTGTTTTCCGGCCAAGATCAACCTGGTCGTTCAATGCCTCGTCACCAACGCGATCGAAGCCTGTTCTCCGGGGGGCAAGGTCGTCGTCGCCACCCGCCCGCTCGGCGAAAGCGGCGACGAGGGGACCGAGATCCGGGTCTCCGACGACGGCGCCGGAATCGCGCCTGAGGATCGCGACAAGATCTTCGACCCGTTCTTCACCACCAAACCGATCGGCAAGGGGACGGGGCTCGGCCTGACGATCAGCTACGGGATCGTCAAGGACCACGGCGGCACGATCGATTTCGAATCGTCCCCCGGCCTCGGCTCGCGGTTCATCGTCCGCCTCCCCGTCACCCCTCCCGACGACGCGCTCGACCGCCAGGGAGACCACGGCGAGGCCCGCGAGCACGCCTCCCCGATCTGACCCCTCCCCGAAACTCCCCAAGTATTTCCAGATCCCCGACGCTTGACAAACCGTCCTCACCTTGTTGGAATTTCATCTCGCGCAGTATTGAGACTGAGTCCGAGTTGCATTGTGGGCTGTTCGGCTGATTCTTCAAGGCGACTCAAGAGGGGCGATACGACGAGTCTTCCGATCTCCAACACCACGGAAAGGCCGCTTGAAATGAACCTCCGTCGCGCATTCACCTTGATCGAGCTTCTGGTCGTGATCGCCATCATCGCGGTCCTGATCGCGCTTCTGCTCCCTGCCGTGCAGTCGGCGCGTGAGGCGGCCCGACGGGTCCAGTGCGTCAACAACCTCAAGCAGCTCGGCCTGGCGATGCACAATTACCACGACGTGAACAACATCCTCCCGGGCGTCGCCGTCACCTCGCCGACGGGGCCGGTCTCCGGCCCCTACGTGGCGATTCTGCCGTACGTCGAGCAGTCGAGCCTGACCAACGCCTACAACTTCAACGTCGTCTGGAACAGTCCGGTCAATTCGACCGTCGCGACGTCGCGCGTGGCCGCCTACATCTGCCCCTCGAACCCCGACGCCTCCGAGAAGCCCGCCAGCGGATACTACGCGAACGACTACACCACCCTCCGCACCGCGATGAGATGGGATATTCACAAGGCATTGTTTGAGATGGGTTCTTATTCCGGATTCAACACGGCGACCGACGGGCTCTCCAACACGATCCTCCAGTACGAGTCGGCCGGCCGGGCCAACTGGTACGTCTTCAGGCGGAAGAACCCGACCAACCCGCCCTGGGACTACTACGGGTCCGCACCCTGGGGGACCGCGATCGAGCCCTGGGCCGGCAACGTCGGCGGCGGATGGATCTTCCCCACCGCCATCAGCCTGGACCCGGCGGGCGGGCCGATCAACGTCGTCTGGTTCGTCGGCTCCTCGGTCATGAACGTGAGCAACTGGTACGGCAACGCCTATTCGTTCCACTCCGGCGGCATCAACGCCGGCATGGGAGACGGCTCGGTCCGGTTCATCAAGGAGCAGACGCCGGTCGAGGTGCTCAGCGGACTGACGTCCCGCGACGGCGGCGAGATCATCGGCGAATTCTGAACGAAAGGCGATCCTCCATGAAGGCATTGGGACCCGCGCGCGGCGGCCGTCGCATCCTGGCGGTCGCGGCGTGCCTGGCGATCTTCGGCTGCGGCGAAACCTGGGAAGCCGACACCTACCCGGCGTCGGGCCGAATCTCGATCAACGGAAAGCCCCCCGCCGGGGCGCTCGTCCAGTTGTTCCCGACCGGCGCCCGGAAGACCGACGACCGCGATTCGCGGCCGTGGGGGCTGGTGAAGGACGACGGCACGTACGTCCTGGCGACCTACAACGCCGAGCCCGGCGCGCCGGCCGGCGACTACATGCTGACCCTGACCTGGCCCCCCGACGCCTCGCGGCCGTCGATGGTCGACAAGCTGAGGCGTCAATACGCGACTCCCGAGAAGTCGCGGTGGAAGGTGACGGTCGCCAAGGGGGACAACGTCCTGCCCCTCGTCGAGCTGAACGACGTCAAGATCGACGACAAGGCCGGCTCGGTCGCCTCGAAGCCGGTCGACGGCCTCTCGCCGCCGCTCGAAACGACCAAGACGCGCAGGGGACGTGGACGACGTTGAGACGCGAAATCGCAATGAGATCAGGCTTCACGACGGAACGGGAAACGACGGCCCCGACGCCGGCCCGAGGACCGGCCGCGCCCCGGCCGGCGGCGGCGATGAGCCTGCATCGGGTCGTCTGGCGCTGGCACTTCTACGCCGGATTGTTCGTCGCGCCGATCCTGTTCGTCGTGGCGATCACGGGGGCCGCTTACGTGTTCCGGGCGGAGGTCGAGGACTACGCCCACGCCCGGCTCCGATTCGTCGCGCCGGTCGGAATGCGAATCGGCCCCCAGGCCGTCGTCGACGCCGCGCGGGCGGCTCATCCCGACCAGTCGCCATCCGCGGTCGAACTACCGGCCGAGCCCGACCGCGCGGCGATCGTCCGGTTCGGAGCCCCTTCCGGCCCCGGGCCGGTCGTCTACGTCGATCCCTATCGAGGCGCGGTCCTGGGCTCGATCGATCCCAGGGCGCCCGACCGGCTGGCCGCGTCCTTCGACCTCGTGCTGTCGATCCACCGCGAGCTGTTCATCGGGACGTTCGGCCGCGTGGTCGTCGAGTCGTCGGTCGGTTGGACGATCGTCCTGCTCGCGACCGGGTTTTACCTCTGGCGGCCCCGACGACTGAATCAGGCCCGAGGCGTCTGGCTTCCGCGATGGCCGGCGAAGCCTTACACCGCGCTTCGCGACCTGCACGCCCTCCTCGGCTTCTATCTGCTCGCCCCGGCGCTGGTGATCGTCGTCACCGGACTGTTCTACACGATCGTCTGGAGCGAGGCGTTCTACCTGCTGACGCACGTCGGGAGCCGCGCCCCGGCCGTCGCCGATCGCAAGAGTCCGCCGCCGGCGATCGACCCCGGACGTCCGATCTTGTCCCTCGACCGGATCGCCGAGATGGCCGCCGCGCGATATCCGGGCCGGAGCCTCGCCTTCACGATCGGCGGGGAGCCCAGGCCGGGGATGGACGTCCGCGCCAGCAACGATTTCAACGACAGCTACGGCCCTTACGTCTCGGCCCAGTTCCAGCTCGATCGGGTCGACGGCGCGTTGCTCTCGCACAAGACCCTGGCAGAGGACGATCGGTACTGGTGGCATGGCTGGACCTATCCGCTGCACGTCGGCAGCGTCCTCGGCCTCACGACCAAGGTCATATGGTTCCTTACATGCTTAGTCCTGTGCGCGTTGCCGATCACCGGCGTTTGGATGTGGCTGAAGCGTCGCCCTCGGGGCAAGTCCGGGTTCCCTCGTCGGTCCGACGCCCCGCTCCCCCCGGGGCTGGTCGCCGCGATCGTCGCGATGGGCGTCGCCCTCCCCGTCGTCGGCCTGAGCATGGTCCTGATCCTGGCCGGAGAGTCGCTCGTCAAGCGCCTCCGGGCCGCGTCCTGAAATGGTCGTGGCCTGTGGTGGACGCATCGGCTCTCCTTCTTATCTTTGCTATTGATGAATCTTGATCTTGAGCTTGATCGGCATGGACGGGAGGTGGGCCTTGATGGTTTCGAGGCCGGTGCGCCGGATGGCGTCGGGGTCGTCGGTCTTGACGGGGCGGTGGAATTCCCGACGCGCGGCGACGATCGGGACGAGCGCCCGGACGGCCGCCGCGTGGATCGCGTCGTTCTCGCGGACGCGGCTCCAGCGGACGCCCATCATCGCCGGGCTGAGGATTCCCCGGCTCAGGGCCGGTTCGTGCTGGTTCGTCCTCACGTAGATCGTCCTCGCCCACAGGACGCCGCCGCCGACCTGGCCGGAGTCGATGCGCGTCCCGGGCCCGGCGTCTTTCACGGTCAGGCCCGTGGGAATCCGATCGAGGGCGGGGAACCGGAAGACGTCGTCGCTCACGTTGCCGTTGACGACGATCGTGTCGATGCAGAGATTGGGCTCGGCCGTGGGAGATTGGGCGAGCTCGAAAGTCATGAACGGATGCGGACGGGCCAGGTCGATCCGCGAGCGGCGGTAGGCGTCGTGGCGACGGCTGAGGAGCGTGTACCGCCGGTCCCCCGTCTTGACCACCCGGACGTCGTCGGCCTGCTTTCCGTCCGGATCGGCGGCGAACAGCGCCTTCAGGTCGAGGACGATCGATTCAGGATCGCCGCTGGCGAATTCGACCCCCTGGGCGCTGTGATAGCTGCCGTTTTCGACGTCGAGGATCGTGTACCCGCGCACGCGGTGGAAGACCACGATCTCGGGCCGGACGGGGTCGTAGACGAGCAGCTTCCGCCCGGTGCAGAAGGTGATCGGCGTGCCGTCGCGGCCGTCGAATTCGACGAACGCGAACTGATCCGGGGCCTTGTAGAACGCCCGGAACGCCAGTTGAACCCGGCCCTGATTGTTCCTGGAGTAGCCGCCCAGCTCGATCGTCCGGATCGACTCGTCGTCGCTCCGGATCACCGGGGCCAGCGCGATCAACTCCTGGGCCGTCGGCTCGCCGGCCGTCGCCGGGGCCGTCATGAACGCGAGGCCGCACAGGCAGACGGCGGAACGAACGGAGAGGAAACGCGTCCACATTCCGGG
>CALCIC010000846.1 GCA_937907405.1 uncultured Isosphaeraceae bacterium
GGCGTTCGGCGTCCGCGGCCTGGCGATGGGGCCTTCGCTCCTGGCCGGGGTGTTCACGCTCGGTCTGTTGATCCTGCCGATCATCGTCATCACGACCCAGGAGGCGCTGCGGACGGTCCCTAACTCGCTCCGCCAGGCGGCGCTGGCGTTGGGGGCGACCCGATGGCAGGTCGTCAGCGGCCACGTGCTCCCCATGGCGCTGCCGGGGATCATGACCGGGACGATCCTCGGCCTGTCGCGGGTGGTCGGCGAGACCGCCCCCCTCTTGATGGTCGGCGCGGCGGGGTCGATCCTCCGGATTCCCCAGGGACCGCTCGACCGCTATACGGCGCTGCCGGTCGAGATCTACAATTACGCCAAGGAGCCGAATCGCGAATTTCAGACGATCGCGGCCGGCGGCATCTTGATCTTGTTGATCTTGCTGCTATCCATGAACGCGACGGCGATCTTGATCCGCAACCGGTTTCGACGACGCCGCTGAGCCGGCGGTCCGCTTCCTCTAATCCCCCACTTGATTCGCTTATGAGTCTTACCGACCCTCTTCTGGACCGCCGGCCGGCCGACGCCGCCAGGGCCGCCGACGCGCCCGGCGTCGATCCCGTGGTCCTCTCGACCCGCGACCTCCAGGTCTGGTACGGCGCCTCGCTGGCTCTCAAGTCGATCTCGATCGCCATCCCCCGCAACAAGATCACGGCCCTGATCGGGCCTTCCGGCTGCGGCAAGAGCACGCTCCTGCGGTGCTTCAACCGGATGAACGACCTGATCAACGGCGCCCGGATGGAAGGGGAGATCCGATTCGACGGCGAGCTGATCTCGGGACCGGGGATCGACGCGGTCTCGCTCCGCCGCCGGATCGGCATGGTGTTCCAGAAGCCCAACCCGTTCCCCAAAAGCATCTACAACAACATCGCCTGGGGGGCGCGGATCAACGGCTACCGGGGCGACATGGACGAGCTGGTCGAGCGGTCGCTCCGCCGCGCCGCGCTCTGGGACGAGGTCAAGAACAAGCTCCATCGGTCGGGCATGGAACTCTCGGGCGGCCAGCAGCAGCGGCTCTGCATCGCCCGGACGCTGGCCGTCGAGCCCGAGGTGATCCTGATGGACGAGCCCTGCTCGGCCCTCGACCCGATCTCGACGGCGCGGGTCGAGGACCTGATGGACGACCTGAAGACCGACTACACGATCGCCATCGTCACCCACAACATGCAGCAGGCCCGCCGGGTCAGCGACCTGACCGCCTGCCTGATGCTCGACGAGACCGCCTCCGCCGACGGCCATCGCACCGGCATCCTCGCCGAGTTCAGCCCCACCGACCTCCTGTTCACCAACCCCAAGGACAAGCGGACCGAAGCCTACATCACCGGCCGGATCGGCTGAACCCCGGCCGTCGGGAATCAAGGCCCGGCGACGAATCGGCCTCGAATCCGCAACCCACACTCTGATAGACTCCGTTCTGCCGACGTCGATCAGGCCGGACGCGGCGGCCCCCGAGCGGCGTTTGGACGTCGAAGCCGCCGCCGGCGCGTCGACCTCGCCCGAATTCGAGGCCCCGATCCTCCCATGCGCGACTCCCAGACCGCCGAGACCCCCTCTCCGAAATCGGCCGAAGCCGAGCCGGCGGCGCGCGACGATCACCCGCTCATCGTCTGTTGCGCGAGCATTCCGGACAGACGGTGGCGATGGTTCGAGCCCCAGTTCGCCGACCGAACGCGCTGGGAATTCCATTACGCGACCTCGGTGGGGCTCAGGGCGGCTCGCATCCCCTACGTGTCGGCCGTCGCCCAGACGTACCAGTGCTGGCGCGCGGTCCGCTCGGCGAAGCGGAACCGGGCCGAGATGCTGATCACCCACGACCCGCGCGTGACGTTCCGGGCGGCTCGACTCCAGAAGGCGGTCGGCGCGCGGATGCCGCACGTCGCCTGGTCGTTCAACTTCGATTCACTCCCGCGGGGCCTCTTGCGGCGCATGATGGCCAGGTCGTTCGCCCACGTCGACCGCTTCATCGTGTTCTCGTCGTTCGAGCGCGCGCTGTATCACCAGGTGTTCGACATCCCGATCTCGAAGATCGAGATGGTCTACTGGGGCGTCGGCGAGCCGGCCGTCGCGCAGCCCGAATCGCCCATCGAGTCGGGCGACTACATCTGCGCCGTGGGGGGGAACGCGCGCGACTACCCCACCCTGATGGCGGCGATGGAGCTGATCCCGGAGATCCCCCTGGTGGTCGTGATGCGCCCCCAGAACGCGGTCGACCTGAAAATCCCCCCCAACGTCAGGGTGCGCCTCAACCGGCCGCTGGACGAAACGAACAACATCATCAAGTTCTCCCGGTTCATGGTGCTGCCGCTGAGGGGCTCCGACGTCCCCTGCGGGCATGTGACCCTGGTCAACGCCATGTTTCTGGGCCGGGCGATCGTCATCACCCAGTCCAGCGGGGTCGACGACTACATCCACGAAGACGTCAACGCGGTGACGTGCGAAGCGAAGTCTCCGGAGGCCCTCGCCGACGCGATTCGGGCGCTCTGGAACGATCCCGAGCGATCGGCGCGGCTTGGCGCCGGCGGCCGTCGTTTCGCCGAGATGCATTGCACCGAAGCATCGACGAAAGAAAACCTCGATCGCGTCCTTCGCGAATTCGGCGTGGGGACTGACGACCCGAGCCCGAAGCCCGAATCGAATGCGGAGGAATCACTCTTGCCATGACCGACTGGCGCGCGGCCGTCGACTCCTGGATCGATTCGCAGGCCGACGAACTGCGATCGATCCGACGCCATCTCCACGCCCACCCGGAACCGAGTCGCGAGGAATATGAAACGATTCAGTTCCTCGCGTCGCGACTCAGGGACGAGGACGTTCCGCACGCGCTGACCCCCTCGCGGCGGGGGATCCTCGCCGGCGCCCTGGAAGTCGACGGCCCCCCCCTGGCCGCCTTCCGGGCCGACGTCGACGCGCTCCGGATCAGCGACGCCAAGGACGTGGCGTACCGATCGCAACGCGACGGCGTCATGCACGCCTGCGGCCACGACGCCCACGCGACGATGGCCCTGGGCGCGACCCTGGCGCTCTGGCGGTGTCGCGAGTTGCTGCCGGCCCCGATCGCCTGGCGGGCCATCTTCCAGCCCGCGGAGGAGGTCGGCGAGGGGGCGCTCGAGATGGTCGCCGCCGGCGCGATGAAAGGCGTCGGGGCGGTCCTGGCCCTGCACGTCGACTCGGACCGGCCGACCGGCCGAGTCGGATATCGCGTCGGACCGCTGACCGCCTTCTGCCAGGAGCTCGACGTCGTCGTTCGAGGCGTCGGCGGACACGGAGCAAGGCCCTACGAGGCGCGCGATCCGATCGTCGCGGCGGCGCAGTTCGTGTCGGCCGTCTATCAACTCATACCCCGGTCGGTCGACGCGCGCGACCCCACGGTCGTCACGTTCGGCAGCATCCAGGGGGGGGAAAGCGCCAACATCGTTCCCGATCAGGTCGTGCTTCAAGGGACGATCCGGACCCTCTCCCGGGTTGGGTCGCAACGCGTCGCCGAGCGGATTCAGCGCATCGCCCGGGGGATCGCGGCCGCCACCGAGACGACGTTCGACGTGCACCTCGGCTTCAGCACCGACGGCGTGGTCAACGACCCCGAGATCACGGCCGTCTGCCTCCGCGCCGCCGGAGAGGTCGTCGGCCCTGAGAACCTCGACCTGATCCCCCTGCCCAGCATGGGGGGCGAGGACTTCTCGGGCTACCTGACGGAAGCCCCCGGCTGCCTCCTGAGGCTGGGCGTCGCCCAAGAGGGCCAGCCCCGCCATCACCTGCACTCGCCCTACTTCGACGTCGACGAGGGCGCCCTGATCCTGGGGGCCAAGCTCCTGGCCCGCGGCGCGGTCTTGACGGCCGCCGAACTCGATCGCGGCCGACCCTGAGCCGGGAGCGTCTTCTCGATTTCTTCACGTTTTCTTCACGACCGGGACATCGGCGCATTTACAATGGAAGCGTCGTCCCCCTGACCGCCGCGCCGCGGCCCTCCTCCGTTGGGATCAAGATTCATGCCCAAGCCGAAGGTTCTGATCATCGAGGATGAACGGCCTCTCGTCGAGGTCTTGACCTACAATCTGGAGCGCGAGGGCTACGAGGTCGTCGTGGCGCTCGACGGCCAGGAAGGGCTGAGGCAGGCTCGGTTGAAGCTGCCCGACCTGATCGTCCTCGACCTGATGCTGCCGCTGAAACCGGGCCTGGAAGTCTGCCGCGACCTCCGGGGAGACGCCCGCACTCGGGACGTCCCCATCATCATGGTCACGGCGCGCGCCGAGGAGTCGGACGAGCTGGTCGGATTCGCGACGGGCGCCGACGACTACGTCGCCAAGCCCTACAGCATGAAAGTCCTGATCCAGCGGATCAAGAAGGAGCTGCGTCGCGGCCAGTCGCACGACGAGGCCCCGGCCGCCGCCCAGATCGTCAGCCAGGGCGTCGTCATCGACCGCCACGGCCACCGGGCCTTGTATCGCGGCCAGGAGCTGCCCCTGACCCCCACCGAGTTCCGGCTCCTCGAAGTCCTGCTCCGCCAGACCGGCCGCGCCTTCACCCGATACGAGTTGATGGACGCCGCAATCGGCGAGGACGCCATCGTTCTCGAACGCACGATCGACGTCCATATCAAGAGCCTCAGAAAAAAGCTGGGCGAGGCCGGCGAACTCATCGAAACCGTTCGCGGCGTCGGCTATCGGTTTCACGAACCGCGATTGGTGGAAGCCTGACGTCGGGCTCCGACCCCTCGGCCTCCCCATCGACCGCCACCTCCCGCGTCGCCCTCCTCGATCGTTCCATCCGCCGCTCGGGCACCAGTTCGGCGCGAACCACGGCCACTTCGAGCGGCGCCTCGATCCCCAGACGGACCTGCCCCCCTTCAAGACGGACGACCGTCACGCAGATGTCGTCCCCGATATACAGCTTTTCCATAAGCTTTCGCGTCAGCACGAGCATGGTGTTTCATCCTTCCAGCGCCCTCGGAATGATCGCCGACATCGACGGACTCGGCATGGGAAGTGCCGGTCACTGAAGCCTTCAGGGGCGTCTGCTCAAAACGTAGGTCATAACTTCTCGGGATTCGGACTCCCCCGACGAGAATGCTCGGAAATCTCTCCGCGACCCCTCGGGGGGGTGAGCGTCTCGAAAGTGGGTGGAAACCTCGTCCAACAGAGGCGGTTGATGGGGAGCCTCGGATTACCGATTTTCCCGCTCCGGGGGGGGCGCATGTCGGTCGAGCATCCGCCGGCGTGGCTCGGGCGTCCCGCCCGAGCGGCTTGCCGCGTTCGTCCTGTGGATGCTCGGGCGGGACGCCCGAGCCACGAAACCTCGAGCACGAGCAAGAGGAGTGGGACGCCCCCCTCGCCGCCTGACCGTCCACCCATTGATAAGACGCTTACCCCCCTCGGGGCGACGGCCCTCGCGGCCTCGGGCGCGAGACGACCGTCTTCCAAAGCCTCTTCACGCACCGCTTTAGGCGTTTCCCGGCGCGGGGGCCTGGACGATCGGGCCGCGGACCCGACAATAGAAGGATGCGCGTCCGCGCCCGGCCGGCGGCGGAGACTTGATTTCCGACCGGCCGCCCCCCTATTTGTTGGATGATCACGGGAACTCGGACGCGACGACTTGCTTTGACCGAGGGCCGGTCGGCGACGGCGGCCCGGTCGCACCCACACGCTTGCTCTCTTGAGGAATATGATGTCTGAAACGCATTCGGCCGTAATCATCATCGGATCGGGCTCCGCCGGACTGACCGCCGCGCTCTACGCGTCGCGCGCCAACCTGGCGCCCCTGGTCTTCGAGGGCAAGGAGCCGGGCGGACAGTTGACGTTGACGACCTCGGTCGACAACTTCCCGGGGTTCCCCGAGGGGATCGACGGTCCCGAGCTGATGGACCTGATGCGGAAGCAGGCCCAGCGGTTCGGGGCGGTCACCAAGTGGGAGACCGTCTTCGAGGTCGACCTCTCGAAGCGGCCGTTCAAGGTCAAGACCACCGACGACCCCAGCGGCGACCCGTCCAGCGGCGACGTCCGCGAGTACACCGCCGACGCGGTGATCGTCGCCACCGGCGCCGCCGCCCGATGGCTGGGCAACGAGGGCCCCTACAAGGGCAACGGCGTCAGCACCTGCGCGACCTGCGACGGCGCGCTCTACAAGGGCAAGGAGATCGGCGTGGTCGGCGGCGGCGACTCGGCCGTCGAGGAGGCCACGTTCCTCTCCCGGTTCGCGTCCAAGGTCACGCTGATCCACCGCCGCGAAGACTTCCGGGCCTCCAAGATCATGCAGGACCGGCTCGAAAAGTATCCCAAAATCGAGTACGCCCTCAACGCGGTCGTCGACGAGATTCTCGGCGAGAAGGACGGCAACCTGGCGGTCCTCAAGGGGGTCAGGCTGCGGTCGACCAAGGACGACTCGACCCGCGACCTGCCGATCGCCGGGCTGTTCCTGGCCATCGGCCACGTGCCGAACTCGGCGATCTTCAAGGGCCAGCTCGCGATGACCCCCGAAGGCTACCTGCTGACCCGCACGGCCCTGTGCTGGAAGGACGTCGAGGCCCCCGCCGGCCTGCTCGACTCGCTCCCCAACTACGGCACGGCGACGAACGTCGAGGGGGTCTTCGCCTGCGGAGACGTCGTCGACACCCACTACCGCCAGGCCATCACCGCCGCCGGCTCCGGCTGCGCCGCCGCCATGGACTGCGAGAAGTGGCTCGAAGCCCAGGGGGAGTGAGAACTCGGCGAACCCTACTTGATTCCTGCTCCCCGGTCTGACGACCCGAGACGGATTCGGCACTCCCAAATATCAGCCCGACGCGCAAGCGAGGGAATCGCCCGGGGAAGTTCGCAGGGTTCGTCGCAGCCGTAGGAGGTTGTTCCCTCGCCTGCGCGTCGGACTGGTATTCCAAAACTCGCATCGAACGCCTTGAAGGAGGGGAAGGTCACGCCATGACGACCTTGAAGGTCACGATCCCGGACGATCTGATGTCGCTCGTCGAATCGCAAGTCGCCGAGGGCCGCTACGGTTCGCCTGATGAATACTTCCGTGCGTTGCTGGAGCGGGACGATCGGCGGCGGCGGGCCAAGCGGGCGTTGGAGGACAAGATCCAGGAAGGGCTTGACAGCGGCCCGGCGACTCCGATGACACGCGAGGATTGGGACTCCATCGAGGCCGAGGCGCTCGAGCGCCGACGCCTTCGAGAGAACGAGGAGAAATGAATCCCGTCGTCAACAGACGCCCCGAAGCGCGGCGGGACCTGGTCGACGTCTTTGATTATTACGTCGACGCGGCCTCGATCAGGACGGCCCGGCGATTCTTAGCCCAAACCGAGGCGACGTTCCAACGACTGGCTCGGATGCCGTCGATTGGAACCCTGGTGGACCCGGACCACCCGACGCGTCCCGCGCTGAGGTACATGCGGATCTCTCGCTTTCGCAATTACGCGGTCTTCTACCTGCCCATCCCCGGCGGGATTGACGTGATCCGAGTCCTGCACGGGGCGCGCGACCTTGAGAACATCCTCGACGCGGAGTTCGAGTGATCCGACCGGCCCCTGTTCATTCCCAAACCCCTCCTTGAAAAGCCATGAACCAAGTCTGACCCCAAGACCGGAAAGGAGATGCCGGATGGAACCGATCGTTGTCGCGCTCCTCGTGCTGTTCCTGTCGCCCCTCGCCGTGACTCGGGACGAGACGCATCGCACGGTCACCGACACACAGCAGTTGCAGGAGGCGCTATCCCGCGCCAGGCTCGGTGAAACGATCCACATCGCTCCGGGAAACTATCGGGGAGGGCTTACCGGGCGAGGACTCCACGGCGAACCGAACAATCCTATCATCTTGAGAGCGACCGACCCGACCCACCCTCCAGTTCTCCAGGGTGGAACCACGGGGCTCCACCTTTCTCAAGTCTCTTACCTTGAATTGCATGACCTGATCGTAACGGGAGCGACGGGAAACGGCATCAACATCGACGACGGGGGCGCCGCCGAGACCCCGTCACATCACATCGTGTTGCGAGGCGTGATCGTCAGGGACGTAGGGCCGACCGGCAACCGCGACGGGATCAAGCTCTCCGGTGTGAATGATTTCCGGGTCGAGGGCTGCACCCTCGAACGATGGGGTAGTGGTGGCTCGGGGATCGACATGGTGGGCTGCCACCGGGGCGAGGTCGTCGGCTGCACTTTCCGACACGGCGATTCGACGGGCGACCACGGTGTTCAGGCCAAGGGGGGCAGCAGTGAGGTGATGATCCGCCGCTGCCGGTTCGATCATGCCGGGCAGCGGGCGGTCAACCTCGGCGGCAGCACGGGTCTGCCCTACTTCCGTCCAAGCCCTCAGGGTTGTGAGGCGAAAGAGTTGACCGTGGAGGACTGCACGTTCATCGGCTCAATGACTCCGTTGGCGTTCGTAGGTGTGGACGGGGCGAGCGTGCGGCACAATACGATCTACCGTCCCCGCAGGTGGGGATTCCGCATCCTCCAGGAGACCCGGGAGCCCGGCTTCGTCCCATGCCGCAATGGGCGCTTCACCGACAACCTGATCGTCTACCGCTCCGACGAAATGGTCATGCCGATCAATGTCGGCGATGCAACCAACCCCCAGAGCTTCAATTTGTCTCGGAACGCCTGGTACTGCCTGGACGCCCCCAGTCGGAGCCGCCCCTCGCT
>CALCIC010000847.1 GCA_937907405.1 uncultured Isosphaeraceae bacterium
CAAGGCCGACGAGAAGCCGCCCTTCATGACCTGGCAGGAGATCGAGCGCCGCGTCCAGGGTGGGGGACTCTCCGCCAAACAGCGGGCGGAACTCTGGGACGCGCTGTTCCTGACCCTTCTGGAGATCGAGGAGTTGCTGGCCCACGTCCGCGCGAGCGCCCGGCAGCCCTGGATCTATCCCATGTTCGTCTTCGCCGCGCATACCGGCGCGCGGCGGTCCGAGATGATCCGCGCTCAGGCCGCCGACGTGGACTTCGAGGCGGGGACGGTCCTGATCCGCGAGAAGAAGCGGGCGAGGGGGAAGCGGACGACCCGGCGTGTGCCGCTCTCCTCTCGGCTGGCGGACGTGCTCAGGGAATGGCTGCAAGGTCATCCGGGCGGCCCGACGCTCTTCGGCCAGGCGCCGGCCGTAATCCGCAGCCGGATGAAGCACCCCGCCGCGTCGCCGCTGACCCGCGACGAGGCCCACGACCACTTCAAACGGACGCTGGCCGGCGGCAAATGGGAGGTCTTGCGGGGCTGGCACGTCCTCCGCCACAGCTTCGCGAGCAATTGCGCGGCGAAGGGGGTGGACCAGCGGCTGATCGACAGCTGGCTGGGGCACACCACCGAGATCCGCAGGCGGTACCTGCATCTGATCCCCAGCGACGAGCGGCAGGCTCTGGGCGGAGTGTTCGGGTGATTGCCGCCTTGGCTCGGTTTCCGATCCAGCCGCGCATCAGGGTTGCGCGCCTGTCTTTCAATTCGGCCGGGTCGCACGCCCCTGCACGCGGCGGCCGGGGGCGGGCATGCCGAGGGCGCGCGGTTGCTCCTCGGGCGTGGGACCGACCCGGGGACCAGGACCATCGACGGGAGTCTCCCCCCGGGCCCTCGCCGAACGCTGGGGACACGCCGATCCGGACCTCATCCGCTCGCTGGCCGAGGACGAGCAGCGGGCAGTGAAACCCGATGCCGCCGACGGCCGGGCTTCGGACTTCGTCGGCCGGGTCAAACGGCAGCACGGGAAGGGCGGCGACCTACCCGAGCCGAGCGGCGGCCCGACGTTCGTTGTTCGTGTACATCGAGGTGCTCTACAATCGTCAGTGCCTGCACTCAACGCTGGGCTACCGCAGCCCGGTGCAGTTCGAGGAGCGGTTCGCGTAACCCTACCCAGCGCCCACGAAACGTGGGGAAGGTCACACGTCGCGCCCCCTCAATATCCCTCGGCGAGGCGACCCCGAAGGCGAAGGCCTGAGGCGGAAGATATTAATATTCAAACCATCCGAACGGGTTGGCTGTCCGGCCCGACGGCGACCGGAGATTTCTTTGTCACCCATTCAATGTTTGGCGCCACATCCTCCCAATGGAGTCTTGCCGGTTGGCAAGGCACGACGAGCTCGCCAAGATGGGCGTCGGGGGAGATGATGGAAGCAACGCCGCTCACCGACAGCGCGTCCGAGTCGGATGC
>CALCIC010000848.1 GCA_937907405.1 uncultured Isosphaeraceae bacterium
CTCGGTGTACCCCGGCAGGATCGGCACCCCCGCCAAAGCCAACGCCAGGACCGCGCAGATCGGCGCGAAGACGATCACCGGCAAGCCTCGGTAGGCGATCGCCATCAACAAGACCAGCGAAACCACGATCGCCGCGACCTCCAGCATCCGATCCCTCCTCGTTTGATCGACGGCGCCGCCAACGACGCACGGTTCCTCGCCGGACGTCGGCAAGGGCGTTCACCCCCTGTTCGCAGTCTGACATCCTGACACTTATTGAGAGATCTCGAAATCCCAGCCCGACGCGCAAGCGAGGGGTAAGCGTCTTCTCCGTGGAAGAGGCGAGACGGTCAGGCGGCGAGGGGGGGCGTCCCACTTCTCTTGCTCGTGGTTGAGGTTTGGTGGCTCGGGCGTCCCGCCCGAGCGGCTTGCAGCTTTCCGCTCGTGGTCTCTCGGGCGGGACGCCCGAGCCACGCCGAAAAAAAGGAAATCCGAGGCTACCCATCAACCGCCTCTGTTGTTCGATGGTTCCCACCCACTTTCGAGACGCTCACCCGGATGCGCCAGCGCCCCGGCCGTGAAGAACCCCGCCGTCAATCGTCCCCCGCGCGAGGCCGCCGCGCCGGCGCCGTCGTCCTGGTCCCGCGGATCAAGTCCGACCTGGTCCTCCCCGCCGCGACCGAGGAGGACGAGCAGCCGGAGGACGAGACCGATTGAGCCGGCATGGCGGGTGAGGCATACTGAGTGTCCCTCGCGGGAAGCGACGTCCGGCGGAGCATCGCTCTCAACATGGATTTCAATCAGGAGGACGCCATGCACCGATTCAACGTCTTCAGGTTCGGCGTGCTGGTCCTCTGTCTCGCCGGCTCGGTTCGCGCGGCGGGGGGGGCGCCGGACCTCCCGGCCGACGGGGAGCGGGCCTTGAAGCGGGCCGCGACCTACTTCCGCGAGAAGGTGGCGCGGCACGGCGGATACGTCTACTTCGTCAGTCTCGACCTCAAGCAGCGATGGGGGGAGGGGAAGGCGGACGCCGACGTCGTCTTCGTGCAGCCTCCGGCGACGCCGACGGTCGGCATGGCGTTCCTCGACGCCTACGACGCGACCGGCGACGGCTATTACCTCGACGCCGCGCGCGAGGCCGCGGCGGCCCTGGTCTACGGCCAGCTCGCATCCGGCGGCTGGACGCAGACCATCGACTTCGGGGCCGAGCCGACGCGGCGGACGGGCAAGTACCGCAACGGCAAGGTCAAGGGGGGGGAGTGGAACGCCTCGTCGCTGGACGACGGCCAGACCCAGTCGGCCCTCCAGATGTTGGCCCGCGCCGACCGCGCCTTGAAGTTCCAGGACGCCGCGATCCACGAGGCCTCCCTGTTCGGGCTCGACGCCCTGCTCGGCGCGCAATTCGCCAACGGGGCTTTCCCCCAGGTGTGGCGCGGCCCCGCCCGACCCGCCCCCGTGGTCCGCGCCCGATACCCGGAGTACGATTGGAAGGCCGAGGGACGGATCAAGGAATACTGGGATTGCTACACGCTGAACGACGGCCTGGCGGGGACCGTCGCCGACGCGCTGATCGTCGCGCATCAGGTGTACGGCGACGACAAGTACCGCGCCGCGCTGGAGAAGCTCGGCGATTTCCTGGTCCTCGCCCAGATGCCCGACCCCCAGCCCGCCTGGTGCCAGCAGTACAACGACTCCATGATCCCCGTCTGGGCCCGCAAGTTCGAGCCGCCGGCGGTCTCGGGCTGGGAATCGCAGGACGCGATGAAGACCCTGATCAAGATCGCGCGGCGCACGGGAGAGAAGAAGTACCTGGAACCGATCCCCCGCGCCCTGGCGTATCTGAGGGGGTGCGTGCTGGCCGACGGCAGGCTGGCCCGGTATTACGAGCTGAAGACCAACAAGCCGCTTTACATGGACTCTGCGTACCGGCTCACCTACGACGACTCCGACGCGCCGGCCCACTACGGTTGGAAGCAATCGTCCGGCCTCGAGGCGATCGAGCGCGACTATCAGGACGCCCGGAACGGCGTCGACCGCGAAGACCGGCCGACGTCGCCCCAGGCGCTGGAGAAGGACGTCCGGCGGATCGTCGGGGAACTCGACGACCAGGGGCGGTGGGTGAGCACGCACAGGCAGGGCGACCGCCTCGAAGGCCAGCCCAGGTTCCCCGAGGGGTTTCAGTTCCTCTCCAGCGCGGTCTTCAACCGCAACGTCGCGACCCTGAGCGCGTATCTTGAACGATCCGGCCGGGGTCAGAAGTAGATCTGGAACCGCATCCAGAACAGGTCGCTGGTGGTCTGGAAGCCGCCGGGGCGATAGGGGACGGGCTGGCCGTACATGGTGTGCTGCCAGTCGAAGTAGATCTTCGTATACTTGTTCAAGTACCAGTTGACGCCGGCGTCGATCGCGTTGACGTGGTTGGTCCAGAGGTTGGGGTCGGCGAGGCCGCCGTTGAAGACCTGGTCGCCGACCTCGAAGTGGTCGAACCGGGCCTGGATCTCGACGGCGCCTGTGCCGAACTTGCCCTTCCGCAGGTCGAACGGACGGAGCGGGGTGATGAAGTACCGGCGCTCGACCTCCTCGCCGGTCAGCAGGTAGGCGAACTGGGCGTGGTAGCCGGTGGTCGGGACCACGACCGACCGGCCTCCGCCCCCCTCGCCGGCCGCGTAGGTGTTGAGCCCCGCGTCCCAGGCGCCCATGAGGGTCAGGCCCTTGTAGTAATACGCGGCGTGCAGCTCCCAGAGCTTGCGGCCTCCCCTCTCGTAGACGCCGGGGAAGAGTTCCAGGAAGCTGGGCCCGACCTTGAAATGGTTGGCGCCGTTGGAGGCGCTGGCGAAGGTGCGGAAGTCCCTCGGGTCGGCCGGTTGGTCCTGGATGCCGTACCCCATCGAGCCGCCGAGGTTCAGGTGCTTCAGCGCCTTGAACCGCTCCGAGGTCCCGAACGGGCGGTAGTTGACGTACGCCAGGACGTCCTTGTGGCTGTTCTCATCGATGTACGAGTTTCGGGGGCCGTTCGCGGCGGCCACCGCATAATCGACCCGATCGTCGAACAACTCGCCGTGCCCCATGACGGCGAAGTTGCGGTTGTAGCCGTAGTTGAGCGCGAACATCGACCGCTCGGGGGTCGGCAGGAACTGGTTGCTCAGCGCGTACCAATCGTAGGTGTACGGGACACGGTAGCGGCCGACCCGGATCTGGAACCGTCGGTCGTAGTTGAAGTTCAGATAGGCGTCGAGCAGGTCGAGGTCGCTGATCCCCTTGTTGACCGAGACGCTGTACTCGATCGGCTTGGTGAGCCGGCCGTTGAAGTAGAGCCGCATCCGATTGATGTAGAACCCGGTCTGATTCACGGGGGACGAGTTCGGCTGCTCATACGCGCGGAAGTCGAGCTGGGTCTCGTTGTGGAACTGGAGTTCGAACTCCTCGTCGCCGGTGCGCCACCGGAAGCCGTGCTCGCGGAACGAACGGGTCGGCGCGACCACTCCCGAGGCCGCCGCGCCGGTTCCCCGCGTGCTTTCGTCGGTGCGGATGTCTTCGGGCTGGCCCTCGCCGTCGCTGTCCGGGAGGTCGCCCCCGGAGACGCCGTCGGCCGACCTGCCGCCCGCCCTCCTCCTGGGAGTGCGGGGGACGGCCCTGATGTTGTCGGTGCGGATGTCGCCGGGCTGGCCCTCGTCGTCATTGTCGTCGTCGTCGTAATCGTCCTCCTCGTCGTCGTCCCCCATGGCGCCGGTGGATGGGGCGGGCGGGCGGGGGACGCGAGGGGCCGGCGCGGCGAGGTCGTCGACCTTCTCTTCCAGGTCCTGGTTGCGGCGGGCGACGGCTTCAAGCTGCTTGGCCAGCGCCCGATTCTGATCGGCGACGGCCTGGAACTGCTCGGCCATCCGGGCGTTCATCGCCTCCATCTTGCGGAGCCGAGCCTCCAGCACCGCCTCGCGCGCCGGCAACGGCGGCGGGATCGCCGGCGAGGGGGGCGTCGGGGCCTCTTGAGCGATCGCCGACGACGCGGCGGCCCCGGACAGCAGGAGCCCGACGATCAGGCGGAAGACCGGCCTTGAATCGCGAGTCCCAGCTTCCGCCATCAAGCACGATCCCCCACATCGACCCGGTCTGACCTGAATAGACGCGAAGCGTCGGACACGCCTCCGCAAGTTCCATCGGCCCGGCTTTCGGTAAAGAATGAGGCAATTTGCCGGTTGCGCCGCCGGCGCGGGCGGCCTTCGTCGCGGAATCCGCCGAAGATCGCCGGTCCACGTCACGCCGAGCATCGCAAACACAGAACGAACAAAGTGTTGCGGCGTGTGCTGCGGCGTGGGCCCGCGGCGCGTCCGGAAGCTTAAATCCTCCTTATGAAGACTTGCGACTTCTCATCAATACTGAGGCTTTCGGGGCGAACACCCTGCTGACGACCGACGAACGACCCGAACTGGAACGACCCGAACGACCGGAGGCGCCGACGATGGACGCGGACTGGGAGACGACGACGAAACCGTCCCTGAAACTGCGAGAGGTCCTGATCATCCCCAAGCCGGGGGTGGGAATGCTCGCCGGGCTGGCGGGCGGCCTCCTGTTCGGCGGGATTCTGTTCGCGACCGGCGTGGGGGCGGAGAGCGTCGGCCTCGTCCTGCTGGGACTGTTGATCGCCGCCGGCTGTTTCATCGGCCTGTTCGGGCTGTTCACGGTCAGCCCCAACCAGGCGAAGGTGCTCCAGCTCTTCGGCAATTACCGGGGGACGGTGCGCGAGCCGGGCTTGCGGTGGGTCAACCCGCTTTACACCAAGCGGTCGATCTCGCTGCGGGTGCGGAACTTCGAGAGCGAGAAGCTCAAGGTCAACGACCTGGCGGGCAACCCGATCGAGATCGCCGCCGTGGTGGTCTGGCGGGTCGTCGACACCGCCGAGGCCCTGTTCCACGTCGACGACTACATCAACTTCGTCCACGTTCAGAGCGAGTCGGCGCTGCGGAACATGGCGCTCAGCTACCCCTACGACCCCCACGTCGAGGGGGAGATCGCGCTGCGGAGTCATACCCCCGAGATCGCCGAACACCTTAAGGATGAGATCCAGGAGCGGCTCGAACAGG
>CALCIC010000849.1 GCA_937907405.1 uncultured Isosphaeraceae bacterium
TCTGGATCGTCGAGAGCTTCGACTATCCCAACACCAAGCAGAGCCGGGGCGAGACCGGCCGGGATCGCATCAAGATTTGCGAGGACCGCGACGGCGACGGCAAGGCCGAGACCTTCACCGTCTTCGCCGAGGGCCTGAACATCCCGACGAGCCTCTGCTGTTACAACGGCGGCGTGATCATCCTTCAGGCCCCGGACACTCTTTTCCTCAAGGATACCGACGGCGACGGCAAGGCCGACGTCCGCAAGGTGCTGTTCACCGGCTGGGGGACCAGCGACACCCACGCCGGGCCCAGCAACCTCCGGTATGGGCTCGACGGCTGGATTTACGGCATGGTCGGCTACTCCGCGTTCAAGGGGGTCGTCGGCGGCGAGGATCTGAACTTCAGCCAGGGGATCTATCGGTTCAAGCCCGACGGCTCGAAGCTGGAATTCCTCCGCAGCACCAGCAACAACTCTTGGGGCCTGGGGTTCAGCGAGGAGGGCCTGGCGTTCGCCTCAACCGCCAACGGTTGTCCGAGCGTGTTCCTCGCGGTGCCGAACCGCTATTACGAGTCGGTCCGAGGCTGGTCGCCGAGCGTCCTCCCGATGATCGCCGCGACCAACGCGTTCTACCCGGTGACCGACAAGGTGCGCCAGGTCGACTTCCACGGCGGATTCACCGCCGCCGCCGGCCACGCGCTCTACACGGCCCGGAGCTTCCCCAGGCCCTACTGGAACCGGACGGCGTTCGTCGCCGAGCCGACGGGTCACCTGGTCGCCACGTTCACGCTCGAACCCAAGGGGAGCGACTTCAAGGACTACAACGGCTGGAACGTGCTGGCCAGCACCGACGAATGGACCGCGCCGATCGCCGCCGAGGTCGGCCCCGACGGCGACGTCTGGGTCGCCGATTGGTACAACTACATCGTCCAGCACAACCCCACGCCGCAGGGCTTTAAAACCGGCAAGGGGGGCGCCTACGAGACCCCGCTTCGCGACCAGACGCACGGCCGGATCTACCGCGTGAAGTCTGAAGACGGCAAGGCTTCGAGGCCGGCCCCGCTCGACCCCGCCAATCCCGACGGTATGGTCGAGGCCCTCAAGAGCGACAACCAGTTCTGGCGGATGCACGCGCAACGCCTGCTGGTCGAGCGCGGCAAGCTCGACGTGGCGCCCGCGCTGATCGCGCTGGCCGGCGATCAAGGCGTCGATGAGATCGGACTGAACACCGCCGCGATCCACGCGCTCTGGACGCTCCAGGGTCTGAACGCGTTCGGCGGCGACGGGGCGCGGAAGGCCGCGACGGCCGCGCTTAGGCATCCGTCGGCCGGAGTCCGCCGCAACGCGGTCGCCGTTCTGCCTCACGACGCCGAGACCGCCGAGGCGATCGTCTCGGCCGGCTTGCTGGCCGACGCCGACGCCCAGGTCCGACTCGCCGCGCTGTTGAGCCTGGCCGATACGCCGAATGCGGACGCCGCCGTCGGCCCCCTGGCGGCGGCCCTCGCGAACGGGCTCGGCGAAGGCGACCGTTGGTTGACCGACGCGGCCACCAGCGCCGCGTCGGCCCATGCCGAGGCGTTCTTGAAGGCGCTGGCGTCGATCAAGGTCGACGGCGAGCCGTCGGCCGCGCTGCGCGGCGTCGTCGAGCGGGTCGCCGAGCACTACGCCCGAGGTGGGCCGGTCGACTCGATCGGCGGCCTGCTCGCGGCCTGGTCCCCGGCGGTTGAACGGCCGCTCGGTCGAGCGGTCGCCGAGCGGATCGTCGCCGGCGTGAGCAAGGGGTGGCCCGCCGATCAGCCGGCGAAGCTCGACGCCGACAGCGAAGCCGCGCTCGTCCGCCTCGCCGAGCAGATGCCGCTGGAAGCCCGGGGGCGGCTTGTGAACCTGGGCGCGAAGTGGGGAAGCAAGGCGATGGCGGAAGCCGAGGGGGCGATCGCCAGGGACCTGTTGACGAAGCTCGGCGACGAATCGAAGCCCGAGCCCGACCGCGTCCAGGCCGGCCGCGAGGTCGTCGAACTTCGGCCCGAGGACGACGCCGTGGCCGCCGAGATCGTCGAGCAGATCACCCCGCGGACCTCGCCGACGCTCGCCACCGCGCTGGTCGAGGCCCTGACCAGGGGGCGCGCCCGGGGGACCGGCAAGGTCCTGCTCTCGGCCCTTCCCCAAATGACGCCTGCCACGCGGACCGTGGCGATCCGCGCCTTGCTCGGCCGGGCCGACTGGACCGGCGACCTGCTCGACGCGGTCGATTCCGGCGCGGTCGGCTGGGACCAGTTCACCCTCGACCAGAAGCAGACGCTCGTCGCGCATCCGTCGAAGCCGGTCGCCGATCGAGCGAAGGCGTTGATCGCCAAGGGGGGCGGTCTTCCCGACCGCGACCGTCAAGCGGTCATCGACCAGCTCTCCAAGGTCGTGCTCCAGGGGGGAGACGCGACGCACGGTAAGAAGGTGTTCGCCGAGCAGTGCGCCAAGTGCCACAAGCACGGCGGCGAGGGGGGCGACGTCGGCCCCGATCTCAGCGGCGTGGCCGCGCATCCCAAGGCCGAGCTGCTCGTCAACATCATCGATCCCAGCCGGAGCGTCGAGGGCAACTTCATGCAGTACACGGTCGCGACGACCGACGGCCGAGTGCTCAACGGCCTGCTCGCGTCGGAATCGAAAACGTCGATCGAGCTGCTCGACGCCGAGGCAAAGACTCACGTGATCCTCCGCGACGACATCGACGAGTTGGCCGCATCGAAGAAGTCGATCATGCCCGAGGGCTTCGAGAAGCAGATCACCGCCGGCGACCTCAACGACCTGCTGGCGTTCCTCGCCCAGCACGGCAAG
>CALCIC010000850.1 GCA_937907405.1 uncultured Isosphaeraceae bacterium
CGCCAAGCGGATCGTCCAGACCGGCAGCCAGCAGCGCTCCGACGACAAATTCCGGCTGGCTTGCGAACTGGTCCGCTCGGGGAGACTCGGCACGATCAAGCAGGTCGAGATCCACCTGCCCAAGGTCAACTTCGCCGGCCCGGCCGTGGCCGATTCGTCACCGCCGCCGGAGTTGGACTACAACACCTGGCTCGGCCCCGCGCCCGATCGCCCGTACAATGAAAAACACGTCCACTACCTGTTCCGGTTCTTCTGGGACTACTCGGGCGGTCAGATGACCAACTTCGGCGCCCACCACCTCGACATCGCCCAGTGGGGGCTCGGTCGCGACGAGAGCGGCCCGGTCGCGATCGAGGCGACGGCCACCTTCAACAAGGACGGCTGGTTCGAAGTCGCTGAGACCAGTGAGATCGTCTACACCTACGACGACGGCGTCAAAATCGTCTGCAAGCAAGGCAAGGGAAACGGCCCCAACGTCCTGTTCGAGGGCGAAAAGGGCTTGATCGCCGTGTCGCGCGGCAAGATCAGCTCGACGCCCCCCGAGATCCTCAAGGAGCCCCTCGGCGCCGGAGACGTCCACCTGTACGTCAGCAAGAACCACCACCAGAACTTCCTCGACTGCGTCAAATCGCGAGAGAAGCCGATCTGCGACGTGGCCGTCGGCCATCGCTCGGCGACGGTCTGCCACCTCGGCAACATCGCGATCCGAACCGGCCGCAAGATCGCCTGGGACCCCACGGCCGAGACGATCGTGGGCGACCCCGAAGCCGCCAAGATGCTCTCACGCCCCTACCGCGCCCCCTGGCGTCTACCCGAGTCGCCGTCCGCCAAGGCGGGCGCGCCGACCCGCGCCTGAACGTCGCGGCAGAGTCGAATTCGATCCGGAGATCAATAATGCGTCCATGCATCGCCGGCGTCGTCTGCGCGGTCCTGTTCTCGGCTCAGGTCGTCGCGCAGCCGGGGAGGTCGGTCGACTGGCCCCGAGTGGGCAACGACGCCGGCTGCATGCGGTATTCGGAACTGGACCAGATCAACCGCGACAATGTGTCGCGGTTGAAGCCGGCCTGGACGTACCACACCGGAGAACTCGAAGGCCGCGCGGGCAAGACGATCGAATGCACTCCGCTGGTCGTCGACGGCGTGATGTATCTGACGACCGGCTATCTCCGCGTCGTGGCGCTCGACGCGGCGACCGGCAAGGAGATCTGGCGGTTCGACCCGCTCAAGGACCACCCGCACCGGCACGCCCCGACCTCCGGCGGCGTCAACCGGGGATGCGCCTACTGGTCCGACGGCCAGGCCGAAGGCGCGCGTCGGATTCTTCACGGGACGTCGGACGGGCGGCTGTTCTCGCTCGACGCGAAGACCGGCAAGCTTGATCCCGCGTTCGGCGACCACGGGGTTTGCGACCTCCGGGCCTGGCTTGAGCCGAGGATCGCGGCGCTTGGCTACGGGCCGACGTCGGCCCCGGCGGTCTGGGAAGACGTGGTGATCGTCGGCGTGGCCTGCGGCGAGGGGCCGGGGATCGCCGCGCCGGGGGACGTGCTGGCCTTCGACGTCCGTAGCGGCAAGGAACTCTGGCGGTTCCGCACCGTGCCGCGACCCGGCGAGTTCGGCGGCGAGACCTGGAAGGGCGAGTCGTGGAAGGATCGCGGCGCGGCCAACCCCTGGGGCGGGTTCAGCGTCGACCTCAAGCGCGGGCTGGTCTTCGCCGGACTCGGTTCGGCGGCGTTCGACTTCTACGGCGGCGACCGCCACGGCGACAACCTGTTCGCCAACTGCACCATCGCGCTCGACGCCAGGACCGGCAAGCGCGTCTGGCACTACCAGACGCTCCGCCACGATTTGTGGGATCACGACCTTCCGGTTTATCCCAACCTCGTCACCGTCACGCGCGACGGGAAGAAGATCGACGCCGTCGCGCAGGTGACGAAGACGGGCTACGTCTTCCTGTTCGACCGCGAGACCGGCAAGCCGCTGTTCGAGATCGAGGAGCGCCAGGTTCCCGCGTCGGACGTCCCCGGCGAGCTGGCGGCCTTGACTCAACCGATCCCGGTGAAGCCGCCGCCGTTCGCCGTTCAGTCGTTCGACGAATCGAACGTCACCGACGTCGGCGAGGCGAATCGCGCCTCCGCCCTGGCCCGTCTCCGTGAGGTCCGAAGCGGCCCGGCGTTCAATCCGCCCAGCCTGCAAGGCTCGGTCGTGATTCCCGGCTACCACGGCGGCGCCAACTGGTCGGGCGCGTCGTTCGATCCCAGGTCGGGCTTGCTCTACGTCAACTCCAACAACGTCCCCAACATCATCACACTGGTGGAATCGAAGAAGGGGGACGTACCGAGGTTCGGCCCTTACGGCCATTCGGGCTACAACCAGTTCGTCGACCACGAAGGGTATCCGGCGATCAAGCCCCCGTGGGGCGTCCTGACGGCGATCAACCTGAACACCGGCGAATTCGCCTGGCAAGTCCCGCTCGGCGAACATCCCGAGTTGACCGCCCGGGGGGTGCCTCGAACCGGCACCGAAACGTTCGGCGGCTCGATCGTCACCGCCGGCGGCCTCGTCTTCATCGCCGGCACCAAGGACGAACGCATCCACGCCTTCGACAAACAGACCGGCGAACTCGTCTGGGAGCATCCGCTGCCCGCCGGCGGCTACGCCACGCCGTCGACCTATCAAGTCGACGGCCGCCAGTACGTCGTGATCGCCGCCGGAGGCGCCGGCAAGCTCCGAACCAGGGCCGGCGACGCCTTCGTGGCGTTCGCATTGGACGGGGACGACTGAGAGTCGATCTCGTCCGGAGGGCGAGGCGACCGCTCGATGTGCGCTTGTGGGACGGCCTCCGAGACCGCCGTCAGCCCCCCGAGCCTCTCTTCCTCCCGGCCGAGGCGCTCGGAAGGAAGGAAGGGAGGGATTGCGCCCCCTACTTGCTGAACCAGTAGATCCCCCGGCCGTTGGTTGTGGTGGTCAGGAAGTAGATCTCGCCGTTCTGATCCTCGGAGAACGACAGTACGGGCAGGTTGCGGGAGGTGATGGGACGGTTCTCGACGACGCGGCCGAGCTTCTCGTCGTAGCGCAACGCCCAGATCCGGCCGCTCACGTAATCGGCGTAGAGATAGGCGCCGTCCAGTTCGGGAATGCGAAGGCCGCGGTACACCGAGCCGCCGGTGATCGACTTGCCCGTGTCGTAGTGGTAGTACTCCCAGATCGGGTCGATCAGGTCGGGCCGAGGCCCCACGCCCTTGGCGCCGAACGGGTGGAAGCCCTCGCGGAGGTTCCAGCCGTAGTTGCCCCCCCTCTTGATGATGTCGATCTCCTCCCAGAGGTTCTGGCCGACGTCGCCGGCCCACAACCGGCCGGTCTTGCGGTCGAAGGCCATCCGCCAGACGTTGCGCAGTCCGTACGCCCAGATCTCGGGACGGGCGCCGTCGCGGCCGACGAACGGGTTGTCCTTGGGGATCGCGTAGTTCTTGCCCCCCTCGGCGTGGTCCACGTCGATCCGGAGGATCTTGCCGAACAGGACCCCGAGGTTCTGGCCGTTCTCGTGGGGATCGTTGCCCGCGCCGCCGTCGCCGTGGGTGACGTAGAGGAAGCCGTCCGGACCGAAGACGATCGTGCCGCCGTCGTGGTTCCAGTACGGCTTCTCGTAGCGGAGAAGCTCGACTTCCGACTCGGGGTCGGCCTGGTTCGGGTCGTCCTTGCGAACCTGGAACCGCGAGACGACGTTCGTCAGCTTGGCTTTGTTGGTCGTATAGAAAACGTAAAAGTATCCGTTCTCCTTGAACCTGGGATGGAACGTGAGACCCAGGAAGCCTTCCTCGTTGGTGTTGTCGTGGTATGAGACGCGATCTCGAACGTCGAGGAAGATCGTGGTCTCGGTCGCCGCCTGGTCGTTCGCAAACGTGTGGATCGCGCCGTGCTGGGTGGCGACGAACAGGCGGTTGGAGTCGTCGTTCGCGTGCGTCAGGACGATCGGACGCAGGGTGTCGAACCGGCCGTCCTCGGTCTCGCCCTTCCATCCGGCCCACTGGAGGTCGGGGAACGCCACGGCGGTATTGAACGGAAGCGGTTCCTCATCGACCTCGGCGCCGGGGACCGTGATCGCCACTGAGACGAGTCTGCCTCCCCCCATGTCGGGAATCAGCAGCCGCCTGGTGGCGGGCTCGACCGACAAGTCGGCAGCGTTCTTAAGACCCTCGGTCAGCAGCACCGGCTCGGCGCCGGCGCGGGGGATCACGAACACGCGCCCCCCCTTCCAGTCGCTCACGAAGAGCCGGCCGAACTGATCCCAGGCCAACCCGTCGGCGGCCCCGAAACCATCGGCGACCTTCTCGACCGAGCCGTCGGCCAGCTTGATCCGAAACACTGAGCCGGCGCCGAAATCGGCCGTCAGCAAATGCGAAGCGCCGTCGAGCAACAATCCGTTGGGCGTGTGCAAGTCCGGATACCGCGTCTTATCCAGGACCAGACTCACAGCGCCTTTCGGCGAGATCTTGTAGACCGCCCCCCCCTCGCCTTGATGATCTCCGCTGTCGCTGACGTAAAGGGCGCCGCTCTCGACGTCGACGGCCAGGTCGTTGAGCGCGACAGGAGGCCTGGGAAACGCCGACTCGGGCGCGAAAACCTCGGTATTCCCCTTGCCGTCGATCCGAACGACGCGGGTCTTGTCCGCCGCGAACAACCACTGCTGGTGCGCGACCAGCCCCTTGGGGTCGTCAAGGCCGGAGGCGAACGGCTCGGCCTCGCCCTGTTCGATCCTCATCACGGCGCCGTCGCCGTCGCGATCGAAATCGCCCACGACCGAGACGAACACCTGCCCCTGGGCGTTCACCGCCACCGACTCCGGGTTCTTCAGGCCCGTCGCCACAATCGTCGACGTCGACTGGGCCCCCGCCTCGGAGACCGCGCCGCACGCCGCCAGAACCAGAACAATCGATCGCCGCATCTGGAGAAACTCCTGAGACCCGCTCCTCGTCCGATCGCCGCGAGACCGTCGCGGCGGCCGCGTCCGACGAGTCCGTTATACCCGGGCTCCGCGAACCGCCACAATCCAGCGGCAGCTCGACGCGTCCAGGTTGCGCCCGGCGATCGAATAAAATCGAGGATGATCTTGAAATCTACTGTCAGACCAGTACGATACGAGGAGTTGATACTAGTCGTCCAGTAGAGGCCCGCCATGCCCGACGTCGTTCCGACCCCGCGTGAACTGGAGGCGCTGAAGGTTCTTTGGCGCCAAGGCCCCGCGACCGTTCGCGAGGTTTATCAAGGCCTCGGCCCGCGCGAGGGCGAGCTCGCCTACACCACGGTCCTCAGCCTGCTTCAGACGATGGAGCAGAAGGGGCTGGTGGGTCATGAATCGGCCGGCAAGGCCTACGCGTACTTCGCCAAGGTCCGCCGCGACAGCGTCTTTCGCAAGTTGGCCGGGGGCTTCCTCGACCAGGTGTTCGACGGCGCGATGGGCGAGTACGTGGCCCGCGCGCTCCAGTCGCGCAAACCGAGCGTGGCCGAGCTGGAAGAGCTGGAAGCAATGATCGCCGAGGCGAAGAAGCTCGCCCTGGGCCGAGGCGGGAAAGGAGGGACGAAGTGACGCCCGCGTTCGACCCGTTCCCGTATTGGCTAGTGGACTATTACGCCCTGGCGACGTGCCTCCTGTCCACCGCCGCCGTCGCGCTTCTTGGTCTCCGTCAGCCCGCGCGGCGACTGGTCGTGGGCCGGTGCGCGCTCGGCGGACTTGCCGCGCTCCTGATCCTCAGTCTGATCCCGTCCTGGCCGAGGACGACCCTGCACGGCCTTCACGCCCCGCCCCGTGAGGCGTACGAGAATCGCGATCCGGGCCGAATCGCGGCGCCGGACGCTTCCAGGACGCCTCGACGCGAGGAGGGGCGCGGGAGACTCGCGGGACCGACGCCGCGTGGGGGCGACGTCGGCCCGATTTCCGGGCGCGTCGATCAGGCGGGCGACGTCGCCCCGGAGGAGGCGGTTCCCATCCGTTCGACCTGGCCCGTGCTTCTCGGCCGGGCGTATCTGGCCGGAAGCTGTGTGACGGCGGCCTGGCTGGGGATCGGATGGCGGCGGCTGCGGCTCCTCCGACGGCGGTCGCGGCCGGCTTCCGAGCGGCTGAAAGCCCTGCTGAGGCGGGTCGTCGGGGAAGCCGGCGCGGCTCCCGAGTTGCTGGTCGACGATGGGCTGCGGCAGCCGGCTGCGGCGGGCGTCTTTCGTCCGACGATCATCCTGCCCGCGCGGTTCTTGGAGGAATCGGAGAACCGCCTGGAAGCGGCCCTGGCCCACGAGTGGGGCCATATCCGCAACGGGGACCTCCGGTTGATCGCGGTGTCGCGGCTCTTGCTGCCGGTGCTGTTCGCCCACCCCGGATACTGGTGGCTGCGCGGTCGCATCCGGGACGACCAGGAGGCGCTCGCGGACGCCTCGGCGGCGGGCGTCGAGGGCCGCCTGAATTACGCGGAGGTGTTGCTCTCTTGGTCCAGGGGCGCCCCGGAGCGGTCGAGGATCGCGGCGGGGGGCTCGATCGCCCTGTTTGAACGTCCTTCCCAGATGAAACGGAGGATCGCCATGCTGCTTGATGGAGACTTTCGCGTCGAGGCGACCTGCCCGAGATGGTGGCGGACGACGGCCCGCGTCGCGGCGACGGCGGCCGTCGTGGCCGTATCGTTCGTGACGCTTCGCCCGACGGCCGTCGGGGCCGACGCTCCTCAAAAGCCCGATGATCCTGACAAGTCCACCGAATCCGCCCGCGTGCTCGACCCGGGCGGCACGCCGCACAAGGGGGCGGAGGGTTATCTGTCCGCATCGGTGGAAGGGCCGAAGCGGGGGTCGAGGCCTCCCACCCTGGTCGGTGCGACCGC
>CALCIC010000851.1 GCA_937907405.1 uncultured Isosphaeraceae bacterium
GCCTCCCAGGAGTGAAGCTTGTGCAGGCCGCGTCGAATGCGTTGGCGCGTCGCCGCGACTTCGGTTGGCCGGCCTCGGCGCAGCTCTGGTTCGAGGCCCGTTGCCATCGCGGGATCCTGCCGCTGATGACGTTCTGGTTCATCGGGTTTTTCGGCGTCGTCCTCACGTTCACTCCGCTCGAAGCGGGCAGGCCGGGTCTGGTCACGCCGTACCTGTTCGCGCTGGCGGCGGCGAGTCCCGTCCTGCTGGCGCCGACGGCGGGGGCGAGGCTCGGCCGGTTCGAGCCGTTCTGGCGGTCGTCCGCGCCTTCGATCGGGTTTGCGGGCGCCCGCCCGATGACGACGCAAGCTTTGGTCGTCGCCAAATTCCGAAACGCCTGGGCGAGCGTCTTGCTGGTCTGGGCGGTGGTCGTGATCCTCGTCGCGGGCGCGGTCGTCGGCGGTGGAAATTGGTCTTACGCCGTAGAACTTGCCCGATCCGCGGCCGACCGCTACGACGGCCGGAGCCTGTGGCTGCTCGCCGGTCTCGCGTTGATCGTCGCTCCGACGCTCACCTGGAACAGCCTGACCAGCGGCCTCCCGGCGAGCCTCTGCGGTCGCCGATGGATCGCCGAGGCGTACTCCTGGGCGTTCGCGGTGTTGATGTTGGCCTCCGCGCTCCCGGTCGTCTGGATTCTCGGCCACCGCGAATCGATCCCCGCGCTGATCCGGTCGTTCCCGTGGTTCGTCGTCGCCCTGGCGCCCATCAAGGCGTCGGCGGTCTGGCTCGGTTTTCGGAAGGCGAACGCGCGAGGGCTCATCGACGGCCGCTACATGGCGGCGGCCCTGATGACCTGGCTGGTGAGCGCGGTCTGCACCGGGGGCTTCATCTGGCTGGCGCTCGCGCCGTTCAAGCCGCCGTTCTCGGGATTCTGGTTTCTCGGCGCCGCGGCCGTCGTCTCGCCGTTGGCTCGATTCGCGCTGGCGCCGCTGGCCCTTGACTGGAACCGGCATCGCTGAATCAGGGAGTCGACTTCGCCTTCTTGCGGCGGTTCTTGAGGTGGCTCCAGACCTGCTTGCCTTGCTGGCTGAGCTGGCTCATGACGCGACCGGCCTTGGAGCGGCCGGCGACGGCCTGGAGCTTTCGCAGGAGTGCGGCGCGTTCGGCGCGGTGAAGCTGGGCGGCGAGCGCGGGGAGGATGTGCTCGACCACGCCGAACGGCGACTGATCGGGCAGGCCGGCGGCGGCGAACGTCGAGAAGCCCGGCGGCAGGGTCGCGCGGAGCGAGTCGAACAGGCTGCGCACGGCGGCCTCGCGCACGCCTTGCCCCGACGACCAGTCGTAAGGCGGCGCCCAGACCGGCCCGAATTCGGGACGATCGACCTCCGTGACGACGACGAGGGTGGGGGGCGGCTCGCGATGGGGGTGCTGGATGAAGAACGCGTCCCAGGCCTGCGCGAAGGCGACGTCGGCCGGTCGCAGGCTCTTGCGGCCGTCGACGACCAGGATTAGCAGGTCGCAGTCGACGGCCGCCTCGACGGCGGCTTCCCTCGTGTTGCGGTCGGTCCGCGAATCGTGCTCGGGCGTGCTCCGCGTTGTGTAGCCGGGGACCTCGAAGAAACGGACGTTCTTGAGCCGGTCGACGAGAGCGCCGTCGAGCCCCATCCCCTCCAGCCGCGCCCGGATCGGTCGCTGGTCCCCCTGGAACACCTCCTGAATCGCGGCGATCAGGCGGCTCTTGCCCGACTCGCGCGCGCCGACGACGTCGACGACCAGCACGTCCTCGCCGTCGACGGGAAGCACGGGGAGCGAACCTCGGCGGGTCAGCCGGCGGTACTGGTCGGCGCCGATCGCCAGTCGGCCGCTGAACAGCTCGATCAGGTGGACCCCCAGCCGATTGACGTACGCCTGGAAGAACCACCGCAGCACGTTCTGCTGCATGTTCTTCCACGCCGGCTTGACGATCAGCTCGCGGGTGCCGATCCGGGTCAGGCCGCTGAGCGGGTTCAGGAACGGCGAGACGAAGGCGTAGAAATCGTTGGCCTTGGAGATGTAGCCGGCCATCTGGATCGCGCGCCGCCAGTGCGAAAGCGTGATCAGGTCGCCCCCGGGCACCTGGCGGGTCAGCTTGGCGAGGTCTTCGGCCGCCAGTTCCAGGGCCGACAGCAACTCGACGACCGGCACGTCGTCGAGCGGGTCGCTGGCGTCCGGGTGGTAATGCGCCGCGAGATGCTTGAGCAGGTCGCGGCCGGTGTCGATGTAGCGGTCGCCCTCGATCAGCGACTCCATCGACAGCTTCTCCGAAGCCTGGGCCTCGCGCTCGACGATCTTCCAGGCTTCGCGGTCCAGCGGCGAAAAGGTCCTCGGCGCGTCCCAGTCGAGCGGCGGCATGACCGTGCGGACGCTGGTCGTCCACCGCGCTGCCAGGATCGCAAACGCCCCGCCCGCCACGATCCAGGCGAGCACCGCGTGGATGATCCAACCGCGTTCGATCAGCCAGAGCGTGCCGAAGCCGATGTAAGCCAGCACGGGACCGACGAGGAGCAGCAGCAGCACCCCCGTCCGCCACTCGCGGAGGAGCACCGTCAGGGCCGATCGCCAGGTTCTCAGCAATGCACCCATAACCTTGTTCCGATCCGCCGTCCGCTTCAACGACCGCCTCGTGAAACTGGACGCGCCGCCGAGGATTCCTCGCCCGATTCCCTTCTCCCACCGGGAGAGGGTGTCCGAAGGCCGGGTGAGGGTCGTCGCCCTCGCCACGGCTTTCGGCCGGGAACTCACTGCTTTCGGCCGTGCTTCCCTCGAAGCGCCACGCCCCTCATCCGGCCGTTCCGGCCCGACCCCGCAAAGTGGGGTGCCCCCCGCTCCCGGGGGGAGAAGGGAGATTCAGGCCTCGTCAT
>CALCIC010000852.1 GCA_937907405.1 uncultured Isosphaeraceae bacterium
GCTTCAGGGCGCGGCCGGGCGGGAGGAACGAGCACCACATGGGGCAGATCAACACGCCGTTGACGAAAGCCGAGTGGACCGAGGGCTTCGAGGCGATGCGTCGCGGTGAGCTGCCGAAGCGGCTCTGGACCGAACTGTACTTTCAGACGACCCACGACCCCAGCGTCGCCCCCCCCGGCGTTCACGCGATGAGCGTCTTCGCCCAGTACGTCCCGTACGCGTTCGCGACCGGCGACTGGGACGCGCGGCGCGACGAGGTGAAGCGGCTCGCGCTCGATTCGATCGGCCGATTCTGCGAGAACCTTCCCGAAGCCGTGATCGACGTCCAGGTCCTCGGTCCCCCCGACATCGAGAAATCCGTCGGCCTGACCGGCGGCCACATCTTCCAGGGCGAGTGCCTCCCCC
The DNA here is from genome assembly GCA_937907405.1 of uncultured Isosphaeraceae bacterium. Classification (GTDB taxonomy): domain Bacteria; phylum Planctomycetota; class Planctomycetia; order Isosphaerales; family Isosphaeraceae; genus Paludisphaera. The sequence goes on from CALCIC010000852.1 coordinate 406, forward strand.
CGTTCATGTGGGAGCACCGCCTCTCCCCCAAAACCCCGATGCCCGGCGTCTTCCTCTGCGGCGCCTGCACCCACCCCGGCGGCAGCGTCATCGGCGTCAACGGCCGCAACGCGGCGACGTCCGTGCTGGGGGGCGGCTGACGCCGTCGCGAGCCTCGTCGAGACGGCGTCCGAGCAGGGCGAAGTCGCCGTCGATCCTCCGGGAGGGGGTTCCGGCCGGGTTCGACTTTGGCTCACCTGTTTAATCGGCCGCGGCCGCCGAGTACGATGAGAAGGCAATCAGGTCTTGGCCTCGTCTTCGAGGGAGATTCATGAACCCGTCGCCCGAGAAGTCCGGCTTGCCGCCGATGCGCTGCATGGAGATTCGCGGCGGCAACCGAGCCATCGAGGAGGCCTTTCAAACTCCGGGGTTCGACGCCTGGGCATACAGCCTACCCTATGAAAACAGCGTCAGCGGCGGCGATCTTCATTACGTGTCGGTCTGCGGCGCCGGCCTGATCACCCGGTTGATCGTCGCCGACGTGTCGGGGCACGGCGAGGAGGTTGCGGACTTCTCCGAATCCCTGCACTCGCTGATGTGGAAGAATATCAACACCAAGAGCCAGACCCGCCTGGTCGAGGCGCTCAACCGCCAGTTCGGCATGAGGGCGCAATCGCTCCGGTTCGCGACGGCCGTCGTCGCCACCTATCTGGCCTCCAACCGTACGTTGACCGTCTGCAACGCGGGCCATCCTCGCCCGCTGTGGCACCACGCCGACTCGGGCGAATGGGGCCTGCTCGCGCAGGAGGTGGCGGGCAAGTGCAACCTCCCTTTGGGCCTCGACGACGACTCGCCGTACCACCAGTTCACCGTCTTGCTGGCCCCCGGCGACGTCCTGCTCTTTTACACCGACGCCCTGACCGAGGCGATGGACCGCGACGGCCGAGTGCTGGGCGAGGAGGGACTCCTCGCGATCGCCCGCTCGATCGACCTGTCCGAGCCGCACCGGATCGCCCCCACCCTGATCGAGGCCGTCGGCCGCCATCGGTCCGGAAGACCGGCCGACGACGACTTGACGCTTATCATCTTGTTCCACAACGGCCGCGGACCGCGGCGTTGGTCCCTGGCGTCCAGGCTGGACGTCTATGCGAAGCTGCTGGGCATTCGAGGTTCGAAACCAGTCCCCCGACCCGACGCGGGCTGAGCTTCGCATCGCATGGTCGATCGGGTAGACGAGACGGGAAATCAAGAATGGATGAACCCAGGTTGAATCAACTCCCGCCGAGCCAGGATCGCCCGCGCGCGAACTCGGCCGTCCCCGACCGCCCCGACGTCGTTTCATCCCTGTAATCATGGAGAGCTTGTATGTCGAAGTCGCTGTTCGTCCCGATCCGCCTCGTGATGCTGACGGCCTGCGCCTGGGCCCCTTGGTCCGACGCGGCGGTATTCGCCGACGAGGCGCCGTCGGCGGTCGCCGAGTCGACCCTCGCCACCGATTCGGACAAGATCCGCCAGTTCGCCTTCGACGGCGACGACCAGACCTATTTCGCCTCGAAGGACGCCCCCGGCGCGGGAGACTCGTTCACGCTCGCCTTCGACGAGCCGGTCGTCGTCAAGTCGCTGGCCGTTCAGTCGGGCAAGCCCGACGGCGCCGGGGCGCTCGATTCCGGAACGCTCCAGACGTCCGACGACGGCGCGGCCTTTCAGGATGCGGCGAAGTTCGAGAAGGGGGTCGCGAGGGCCGAGCCGGGCCGGCCGATCAAGGCGATCAGGATTCTGCCGGGCGAAGGCGCCGCGCATCCCCTGGTGATCCGTGAAATCACCGTCGACTCGGACCCCAGGGTCCGCACGTTCGTCTACCCCGTCGAGATCGTCGTCGACGTCGCCGACGCTCCGGAGATGAAGGACTGGGCCGAAAAGGCGGCGCGGACCTGCGAGCGGTGGTATGGACCGATCAACGAGCAGCTCAAGAGCGACGGCTATAAGCCGATCCACCTGATCCGGATGAATCTCAAGAACGGGATCAAGGTTCCCGCGATGGCCGGCGGCGGCCGAATCACGGGCTCTGTGAAGTGGTTCAAGGACCATCCCGACGACGTCGGCGCAATGATCCACGAGACCGTCCACATCGTCCAGAGCTACCACAGCCGCAAGAACCCCGGTTGGCTCGTCGAGGGGATCGCCGACTATATCCGGTTCTTCCAGTACGAGCCGGCCAACATCGGCCGTTTCAACGCGAAGACCGCCCGGTTCGACGGCAACTACCGCATCTCCGCCCGCTTCCTCGCTTACGTCTCCAATCAGTATGACAAGGACCTCGTCCTCAAGCTCAACCGAGCCATGCGCGCGGGCTCGTACTCTGAAGACCTCTTCAAGGAATTCACGGGCAAGACGCTTCACGAGCTCGACGAGGAGTGGCGGGCGTCGATTCAGAAATGAATCCACGTCGCCGGCCCGGTTTTGCCGATTGGGAGGCTTGCGGGCCTGGCCTTGACCTCCTCGCCCATCTGGGCGAGGAGGTTGGCGACGGGTGAGCCTGAAAACCACGTTACTTCGCGCGCCATCGGTCGGCCCGTTTTTTGAGGAGGCGGGCGACGAATTCGTCGTAGTCGGCGGCGGACCGCCGTTTCTTGGGGTCCCAGCGTCGACCTTTTTCCCAGTTGCAACGGCCGTGGACCACGGCCAGGTTGTCGAGGTCGTCGGTCCCTCCCCGGCCCCGGGCGCGGATGTGTTCGAGCGTCGCGCCCTCGCCCGTCTCGGCGTCGAACGCGATGGGGCCGTTGCAGATGAGGCACCTGCCGACCCAGTCGGCGCCGACGCGCCGGAAGGTCGCGTCGGTCTCGGCCGCCTGGCGGAGCTTTTCGGCGATCGTCATGCGCGGGTCGTCCTTCTCAAGCTTCGGCGCGCGTCAATAAATCGACTCGCCCCCCTCGACCGGTCGCTCGACGGCTCCCTCGTTCGTTTCGCCGAGGGCCGAACGCACCATGAGCAGCTCTCCCACGTTTTCGAGGGTCAAAAGACCGACGACGCGACCACGGTCGACGACCTGAAGGCAGGGTGAATTGCGCGTCCTCAGGAGCGACATCGACTTAGACAGGCTGTCGGACGCCTCGACGGTCGGCAGTCGCAGGGGAGCGAAGTCGCGCGCCAGGCCGTCGCGACCGCTCCGTGCAAGTCCCGTCATCAGATCGGCCCGAGTCAAGACGTGGAGCACGGCGTCGCCTTCGATCGCGATCGGGAAATCCTGCTGGGTCCCGGAGAGAAGAAGTTCGGCCGCGCGTCCCAGCGTGTCGTCGGGTTCGAGGGTGTGGAACTCGGTGATCATCGCGTCGCGGATCGACACGCCTTGAAGCGCCACGCGTTCGGCGACCTGGCGAGCCTCGGCCTCGGCGCCGATCCAGACGAAGATGGCGATGAACAACAGAATCGGGGCCTGTCCGCTCAGGCCGATCAGCCCGAAACCGATCGCCATCATCTGGCCGACGTTCGCCGCCAGTCGCGTCGCGCGGGCGTACGGCAACCGCATGGCCAGGAGGGCGCGAAGCACCCGACCGCCGTCCATCGGGAACGCCGGCAGCAAATTGAAGGCGCCAAGGAAGACGTTGACAAGCAGAAGCTTGGGCCAGAACCCCGAGTGGATCAACTCTTGCGAGGCGTCGGCGGGGGCGGGGAACGGCACGCCGAGGAGCAGCAAGAGGACGACGATCACGACGTTGACCGCCGGACCGGCGACGGCCACGAGCAGCTCTTGGCTGGGCTTCTCGGGCATCCGCTCCAATCGCGCCACGCCGCCGATCGGCAGGAGCGTGATGTCCGATGTCGCCACGCCGAACCGCCGGGCCGTGAGCGCGTGGCCGAACTCGTGGAGGACGACGCAGGCGAAAAGGGCCAGGACGAAGCCGGCCTCGGCGATCCCCTGCACGACGTCGTTGTTCTCGACGGTCCCCGCGATCACGAGCCAACCGATCAAGATGAGGAACGTCCAGTGAAGGTAGATCGGGATCCCAAACACGCGCCCCAGCTTCAACGACCACGACATTCCGACGCTCCTTGCCACGATTTCCGACGACGTCTCCGCGTGTACGGCCGTACTGATCGAGACGCCCGAGGCCGACGTTTCATTTTAGCCGCCGCGCGTCTTCCGGGCATCGTCGGACTCCGGCTTGGAGGAAGTTCCGCCACTCGGATTTGACAAGCCGCAGGTGCGACCTAGGCTACGGATAAGGAGCCGACGCCGAAAAAACCGGCAGGGACGCAAGACTTTTCCAAGGCTAAGACGAGATGCGTGGGGACGCGCCGGGGCGAGAGCCGTGAACGCCCCGGAACCAAGGCGGCCGTCGCATTCCGGCGGAAGTGAGGCGGGATATGGACGTAAAAGGCAACACGCAGATCTGCCAGT